>JAFAZB010000118.1 GCA_019240015.1 Solirubrobacterales bacterium | reverse complement strand
TCCCTGCTCCGGCGCCGCTCGCAAGCAGCTGCCGCCGCGTCAGCCCGTCGGCCATCTCGCCTCCTGTGTGTCGATTTGGGGCGCGCACGATATGAGGGCGAACGCGGCCGCTCGTTGCGCGCTTGTCACCGCGGGGTGAAAATGCCGCGCCCCCGGCCCCGGCCCGCAGCCCTCAGCGCTCGGCCGCGGGGCACACCAGCCGGTAATCGCACACCGAGCAGGCCGCGAATGACGGTGTCGGCTCGAACCCCTGGGAGAGGATTCCCTCCGCCACCTCCATCGCCACGTCCCGGACCCAGTCGGCGCGGTCCTCGCGCTCGTCCGAGGGCACCGCCACCTTCTGGTCGTCGAGCAGGTAGTAGTAGGCCTGCCTGGAGGCCTCGAGCCGCCAGGCCTCCCGGGCCCCGACCGCGTACACCGACAGCTGCACGTCGTCGGTCAGCTGCGCGGGGCTCTTGGGACGCCCGGTCTTGTAGTCGATCAGCTCGTACTCACCGCCCGGCAGCAGATCGACCCGATCCACCCGCCCCCGCAGCAGGTGGGGACCGAGCCTGAAGGTGAACTGGCGCTCGAACCACATCGGTTGGGACTCCTCGGACTGGAATCGCTCGTGATAGCGGGTCAGCGAGCTCGCGGCCTTGCCTCGCAGCTGGCGCTCCTCCTCTGAATCGCCGAACCCGCCCCGCCGCCAACCGGCGTCGAGCAGCCCCAGCAGCTCGGGCAGCGAGCCGCCGTCGCCGGCGTGGTAGCGCTCCAGCACCTGGTGCAGCATGATCCCGAAGCGCTGGTGAAGGGTGGGCTCCTGGGGGATCCGGAACACCCGCGCGAACTTGTATTTCAGCGGGCAGGTGCGGTAGGTGTCGATGTCGGACGCCGACAGCACGACCCCCTCGCCGCGGCGAGGCAGGAACGGCTCCAGCGACGGCTCGTCGCGGGCCGCGATCGCCTGCGCCCGGCGGCGCACGTCGCGCTCGGCGTCGAGCAGGTAGTCGTCGAGCGCGGAGGAGCTGAAGATCTCGCGCTGCTCCGCGGTCACCGCCTGGAGGATGCGGGCGTTCACGTCGCGCAGCGCCTCCGGCAGCCCTTGCCCGTCCGGGCGCGCGATCAGCGCCGCCAGCTTCAGCAGCTCGAGGTACCGAACGACCGCGTGCGAAACGTCCAGATCGGTGTCGAAGCGCAGCTCGCCGAGCCGGCCGCCGGCCCGCATCGTCCCTTCGAGCAGCTCGTCCCGCAGCAGACGGTAGGTCGAGTGCAGCGTCTCCGCGGGTCCGAACAGCTCTTCCACCTTCTCCTGCCACTCGCCCCCCACGGCGCCGCGCACGGCTTCGGCGAGCGGCGATGGGGGGAGCGCGCCGCCGCGGTCGCTCGCCTGCGGGTAGCTGAGCACCACCCGCCCGCGCGCCCTGGTGACGGCCGTGTACAGCGCCTGGCGCAGGATCCGCTCGCGGTTGGGCTCGCCGTCGGCCGGCAATGGCTCGCGCAGCAGCGCGTCGGGAACCGGCTCGGGCTCCGGCCCCCCCAACCCCGCGTGTACCCCCAGCACGTACACGTGCTCGGCCTGCACGCCGCCGGCCGCCCCGATCGTGATCACCTGCACCGCCGCGATGCCGTCGGAGAGCTCCGGCTCCTCCTGCTCGCGCAGGCCGTAGTCGGCGACGGCCGTGATCGAGCGGGCGAACTCGCGCGGCGTGGCGTGTGGCGAGCGCAGCACGTGCGCGGAGGCGAGCTCTCCGAGCTGGGCCAGCGCCCGCAGCCGCTCCACCACGTCCGCCTGGGCCGCGAACAGCTGCTGCCGTCGCAACCCCAGCCGGTCGATCAGCCGGTGGACGTAGAGGTCGGGCCTAGTCGTGTCGAGCTCGGCGACCGCCGCTCGATAGAGCTTGAGGAACACCCGGATGCGCTCGCGGGCCTCCGGCGGCACCTGGGGCGACTCGGTCGCGGCGCCGAGCGCGGCGACCATGTCGAGCTTGCGCCGGCGTGCGATCTGGGTGCAGCGCGCGATGTCGACCGAGCGCAGCTCGATCGGGGGGCGGGCGAGAGCCCTGACCACCGCCCCTGCGTCGGACGGATCGCACAGCAGTCGCAGCCAGGCGAGCACGTCCCGGATCTCGGCGCGCTGAAAGAACGCGGCCTCTCCGACCAGCCGATGCGGCACCGCCCGCTGCTCGAGCGCGACGCCGACCGCCTGGCCCTCGCGCGAGATCTCCGGCACGGCGATCACGATCCGCCCGGCGAGCACCGACTCGCGCGCGATCAACCGCTCCACGTCGGCCGCGACCGACTGCGCCTGCGCGCGCTCGTTGGCGCAGCGCCACAGCTCCACCTGGCCCCCATCGGCGAGCGCCGGCAGCGGGCTCCCGGAGATCGCCGATGCCGCGGTGGCGATCCGCTCCGGACAGCGGATGCTGCTCGCCAGGCTGACCACGCTCACCCCCGGTCCCTGGAAGCTCAGCATCCGCTCCTCGCCGGCTCCCCGGAACCCCCGCAGCGCCTGCCGGGGGTCACCCGCGACCGTGAGCCCGTCGCCACCGACCGCGCGCACGAGCGTCGCCGGGGCCAGGTCGAGCTCCTGCGCGTCATCCGCGAGCACGAACTCGAACCGGCGTCCCAGGGCGAGCTGCTCGGTTGCCAGGCGTAGCGCCTGCTGGATGAGATCGCCCGCGTCGCGGCTCTCGAGCTCGGCGAGCATCCGCTCGTGTGTCCGGTAGACGTCGGCGAACTCGACCTCGAGCGCGCGCTCGCTGGAGCCCGCGGAGCCCCGCTCACCCGAAGAAGCCCACTCGGCGTAGTCCTCGGGTCCGATCAGCTGCGCCTTGAGCCGGTCGATCCGGCGCACGAAGCCGCCCAGCAGGGCGTTGGGGCTGCCGCCGAAGTCGTGGTGGGCGAGCGTCAGCTCGTCGATCCGCTCGCGGAGCATCGCCAGCCGGTCGCCCGGCGCGAGGATCGACTCGAGTGGATCGCTCCCGGACCCGGCGGCGTCGAGGATCAGCCCCGCGAGCTCCACCGGGGTCAGCACGAACAGCTGCTCGTAGCCGCGCCGCAGCGCGCCCTCGAGCCTGCCCCGCAACGCCCGCGCGCGCGCCCCCGAGGGGACCGCGACCGCGATCCGCTCCGGCTCGAGCCCCTCCTCGACCAGCCACTGGAAGCGAGCCTCGATCGTGCGTGTCTTGCCGCTGCCCGCGGCCCCGAGCACGACCAGCGGACCGTTGCGATGGCTGGCCGCCGTGCGCTGCTCGGGACGCAGTGAATCGAGCGGGGAAGCCACGTCTGACAGCATAGGTCTGAGATGAGCACCACCGGCTCGGCACTGCAGGCGGACTGGCTCGGGGCGTGCCGGCGCGCGGTGGCGGGGCTCGAGCAGGTGCTCGCCTCGACGCCCACGACCTCCGAGCGGGCGGTCGAGACCGGTAGCCGGGGCAGCGGTGGCGACCGCACGCTGGTGATCGACCGCTCCGCCGAGCAGGTCGTGCTCGGCGAGCTCGACGCGCTGCACGCACAGGGCCACGAGTTCGTGGCGCTATCCGAGGAGCGGGGCGAGATCGACTATGGCGACCGCAGCGTGCGCGTGATCGTCGATCCGATCGACGGCTCGCTGAACGCCAAGCGGGGCATCTCCCACTACGCGCTGTCGATCGCAGTGGCCGGCGGGGAGACGATGAACGACGTGGTGTTCGCGTTCGTGCACGACTTCGGGCCGTCCGAGGAGTGGTGGGCCCGGCGCGGCGAAGGTGCGTGGCTCGACGGCACCCTGCTGGACCCGACCCTGTCCGAGCGCCGCTGCGACGACGGGCGCCTCGAGGTGCTGGGGATCGAATCGGCCGACCCGCGCTGGGTGGCCGGGGCGATCGACTCGCTGATCGACTCGGCCTACCGCCTGCGCGCGCTCGGGACGATCGCCGCATCCCTGTGCCAGGTGGCCGCCGCGCGCTTCGACGCGATGGTCTCGCTGCGCCGCTGTCGGGGGGTCGACGCGGCGGCGGGTCAGCTGATCGTCCGCGAGGCGGGCGGCGTGGTCAGCTTCCCGCGCTGCGATGACCCGCTCGGGGCCCCGCTCGATGCGCTCCCCAGCTCGCCCGTGATCGCCGCGCGGTCATTGGAAGCCCTGCATCAGCTGCAACCGATCGCCCGATGATCGACTGGATCCTGGCCGAGCGGATCGCCGTCTACGTGGCGGGCAGCGGCGACGGTCGTACCCCGACCGCGGACCTCAACCAGCTCTCGGCGGAGGCCGAACGCCGGGTCACCGCCTACACCGGTCTGATACCCGACCGGCCGCTGCCCGAGCCTGAGGGCATCGGCCGCCGCGAGTGGGTGGCCAGCAACATCGAGGCGATGCGGGCGCTGCTCGACCCCGTGCTCGACCGCGCCGGCAACGGCCTGGGGCCGCTGCGGCCCGCGATGGCACTCACGCTCGGGTTCGTGGTCACCACCGAGGTCGGGGTGGTGCTGGGCTACCTGGCGCAGCGGGTGCTCGGTCAGTACGAGCTCGTGCTGCTGGACGAGGCCGTCGCCGACCGACCACCCCGGCTGCTGTTCGTGCTCCCGAACCTGGGCCAGGCGGTGCGCTCCTTCGAGGCCGAGGAGCGCGAGTTCATGACCTGGGTTGCGCTGCACGAGGTCACCCACGCGGTCCAGTTCGCGGGGGTGCCATGGCTCCACGGGCATGTGGCGGGACTCGTGCGGGAGCTGCTCGCGAGCGCCGAGCTGCGAGTCGAGACGCCACGCAAGCTGCGGCTTCCCGACCGCGAGGAGGTGCGCCGCGTGCTCGCCGCGCTGCGCCGGGGCGATCTGATCTCGATCGTGACCACCAAGGCCGAACGCGACACGCTCGACCGCGTGCAGGCCGTGATGGCGGTAATCGAGGGCCACGCGGAGCACGTGATGGACGCGGTCGCGCCGGATCTGCTGCCCTCGCTGCCGAAGCTGCGCGCGGCGCTCGACCGCCGCCGGCGGTCGCAATCGGCGCTCTCACGGCTGGTGGCGCGCCTGCTGGGACTCGAGCTGAAGCTGCGCCAGTATGAGCAGGGCAAGCAGTTCTGCGACGCGATCGTGCGCGACGGTGGGCTCGAGGCGCTCCAGCACGTGTTCAGCGAACCCGAGGCGCTGCCGACGCTGCCTGAGCTGCGCGACCCCGCCGCTTGGATCGCGCGCACGGCGACCGCCCGCAATCCAGCCGAGCACTCGCCCGCCTAGCGGGCAGTTCCCGCTCTGTGCGGGAAATTCTGGACGGACTGTAACCCGCACTTAGCGCTGGTTTACAAACACATGTTCGATATAACGAGAGCGAACGGCTAACATCAAGTTCCCAACGCGAGCGGAGTAACCGACAGCATGGCTACTAGCAGCAGAACAAGCGGGCGCCGTCCCGCCAGCACACGCAAGACCACCCCTTCGGGCCGCGCAAGCGGCGCCCGGGCGAGCACCGCGCGCAGGTCCGCGGGCTCCTCCTCGAGCACCTCCACCCAGCCCAAGACGCGGGTCGGACAGGCCCAGGTGATCGCCGAGCGCGCAGTGCTCGTCCCGGTCGGTGCCAGCCTCCTGGTGCGGGACAACCTGGTCTCGACCGTCAAGGGGTTTGCCACCAAGTACCGCACGCGCGACAGCCTGGAGCGCGAGCTAAAGCGCTACGAGCGCCGCGGCGCCACCGCGCGCAACCGATTCGAGCGCCAAGTACGTCGCACCCGGACGAGGTTCGAACGCGAGCTGCGCCAGCGCCGTAGCCGCGTGGAGCGCACGGTGCAACAGAATCGTCGCCGGTTCGAGCGCGAGGTCCGGTCGGTGCGCAAAGGTATCGAGCGCCAGTCCGATAGCTTCGGCACTCGTGTGGAGAAGCTGGTCTCGAGCGCCCAGGGGCGTCTGAGCTCGGTCTCCTAGGACAACTTCCCCCGCCCGGCGCCCAGGAGAGCGCCGATGTGCGGGACGGGTTCGCCGGCCTCATAACCTCGCCGGCGAATGCAGCACCCTCTCCTCCCTCAACCGCCGGGGCGTCACGGAAGTGGCGCCCCGTCGGTCTTTAATTACGATCCACGGTGGAGCCCACCAGGGAGGGCGAGATGGATCTGTGCTTGATGATCGAAGGACAGGAGGGAGTCAGCTGGCAGCAGTGGGTCGCGCTCGCCCAGGCCTGCGAGCGACACGGGATTCCGGCGCTGTTTCGCTCCGACCACTACATGAACCTCGACGGCCGGCACCCCGATCGCAGCGCGCTCGATGCGTGGGGCACGATCAGCGCGCTGGCCGCCGTGAGCACCAGCCTGCGGCTGGGCACGATGGTCTCCCCGGCCACCTTTCGTCATCCCTCGAATCTGGCCAAGCTGGTAACGACCGCCGACCACATCTCGGGTGGGCGGATCGAGCTGGGGCTCGGCGCCGGCTGGCACGAGCGCGAGCACGAGGCGTACGGCTTTCCGTTCCCGCCCACGCGGGTGCGGATGCAGATGCTCGAAGAGCAGCTCCAGGTGGTGCTCGGCAGCTGGTCGCAGGAGCCTTTTTCGCTGAGCGGCGAGCACTACCAGCTGCGCGAGCTGGATGCTCGGCCCAAGCCGCTCCAGCGTCCCCATCCGCCGCTGATCATCGGCGGCACCGCCGGCCCCCGCAGCGCCGCCCTGGCGGCCCGCTTCGCCGACGAGTACAACACCGTCTTCCCGACGCTGGAGGAAGTTCGCGAGCGCCGCGAGCGGGTGGCCCATGCATGCGAGCAGGCCGGCCGCGACCCGCTGCCGTTCTCGATCATGACCGGCGTGCTGGTCGGAGCCGACGCTGGCGAGCTGCGGACGCGTGCGGGGCGGCTCGCCGCGAAGCTGGGCAGCGACGTCGATCAGTTCCTGGCCGAGCCCCCTCCCGGCTGGATCGTCGGCGAGCTCGAGCAGGCGGCCGAGCAGCTCGTGGCGCTGCGCGACGCGGGGGTAAGCCGCGTGATGTGCCAGCACCTCCTGCACGACGATCTGGAGGCGGTGGCGGTGATTGGGGAGCGGCTCGCACCGCTGGTCGCTTGACGCCCGGGGAACCCCGCACAGCGTCTGCCAGAATGGGCTGATGCCCACCAGAGACCAAGTGATGCAAGCGCTGCGCGCGGTGATCGATCCCGAGCTGCGCCGCGACATCGTCGAGCTCGAGATGGTTCGCTCGATCGAGACCCATGCCAACGGAGTCATCGACGTGACCGTCTCGCTGACGACGCCCGGGTGCCCGATCCGCAGCCACTTCCAGACCGGGGTGGCGCAGGCGGTGCGCGAGCTCGAGGGCGTCAGCGGCGTCAACGTCAGCTTCGATGTGCTCTCCGACGACGAGAAGGCGGCGCTGGGGCGCAAGCTGGGACGCGGCGCGCTGCCCGAGGGCGCCTTGGCCCAGGTCCGCAACGTGATCTGCGTGGGCTCCGGCAAGGGGGGCGTGGGCAAGTCGAGCGTGACCGCCAACCTGGCCGCGGCACTCGCCGCCGACGGCAAGCAGGTCGGCGTGCTCGACGCCGACGTGTGGGGCTACTCGCAGCCGCGGATGCTGGGGCTGGGGTCCGAGCGCCCGCGGGTCAACGCCAACCGCAAGCTGCTGCCGCTGATCGCCGCCGAGGGCATCAGCGTGATGTCGATCGGGTTCTTCGTCGAGCAGGACGCGGCGGTGGTGTGGCGCGGGCCGATGCTCCACAAGGCGCTTCAGCAGTTCCTCGAGGACGTCGAATGGGGCGAGCTCGACTACCTGCTGATCGACCTCCCGCCGGGGACCGGCGATGTCTCGATGACGCTCGCCCAACTGCTGCCGCAGGCCAAGTTCGTGATCGTCACCACGCCGCAGCCGGTCGCGCAGAAGGTGGCCCGCCGCTCGGCCGAGATGGCGAGCAAGCTCAAGCTCGAGATCGCCGGCGTGATCGAGAACATGTCGGGCTTCGTGACCCCCGCCGGCGAGCGCTTCCAGCTGTTCGGCGAGGGCGGCGGCCAGCTGCTGGCCGAGGAGCTCGAGGTGCCGCTGCTGGCGAAGGTCCCGCTCACGATGGCCCTGCGCGAGCAGTCCGACGCGGGCATCCCCGTGGTGTTCTCGGATCCAGACGATCCCGCCGCCCAGGCGCTGGCCCACGGGGCGCGCGGCCTGATCGCGCTCTCGCCGATCGAGCTGCCGGTGATGCAGGCCCCCGCGCCGGCGGCCGCCCCGAAGCCGGCCGGGATGTCGTTGCCGATGGCTTAGATGCTGTTCCCCGGGGCGCATGCGCCCCGGGGCGGCGGCGCGCATGCGCGCCGCCGGGGGTCGGCGCATGCGCCGACCCCTACCCGCTCCGAGCTACTTCGCGTAGTAGTCGGCGTTGAGCTGCGTGTACTTCTGCCACTCCTCCGGGAGCTGGTCCTCGGCGAAGCAGGCGTCGACCGGGCATGCCTCGACGCACGCGTCGCAGTCGATGCACTCCTCGGGATCGATATAGAGCATCTCGACCTGGTCGTAGTCGGGCTCGTCGGGCGTGGGGTGGATGCAGTCGACCGGACAGACCTCGACGCACGAGTTGTCCTTCGTGCCAATACAAGGCTCGGCGATCACATAGGCCATGTGTCTGGGGGTTTCCTTCTCGTTCGGGGACCGGCGAGCTGCGCATTCTAGGGACCGAGACACGGCTGTAGCCTGTGAGCGGTGCTGCTGCTGACAGGCGCGACGGGCTCGGTCGGGACGGCGCTGTTGCGGAGGCTGACCGAGGCGGCGGTGCCGGTCCGCTGCCTGGTGCGCGACCCCAGGCGGCTGCGCGAGCAGCGGGTCAAGGTGCAGATCGCGCTCGGCGACCTGGGCGACCCGCGCTCGTTTCGCCACGCGCTGCGGGGGGTGCAGACCGTCGTGCACCTCGCGTCGGCGATCCGCGACCAGCCCAGCGGCTCGATCGAGGAGCTGGTCGCGGTGGCCACCTATCGCCTGGTGCAGGCAGCCGAGCGCGCCGGCGCGCAGCGGTTCCTGTACTTCTCGACGCTCGGCGCATCGACGTACAGCCGTGCGCGGCTGATGCGGGCCAAGGCGGTCGCGGAGCGGGCGGTGATCGAGTCCTCGCTCGCGCAGACGGTGTTCGCCCCGTCGGTGATCTATGCGCCCGGCGATCCCTACCTGACGTTGCTCGAGCGGCTCTCGGCGCTGCCGGTGATGGCGATTCCCGGCTCGGGCAAGGCGTCCTTTCAGCCGATCTGGGCGCAGGACGTCGCCGACTGCGTGCTCGCGACGCTCCCGGGCGGGGCGCTGGCGGAGTCCTCGATCGGGTGCCGGTACGAGCTCGCCGGACCTCAGCAGCTGACCCATCGGCAGATCGTGGAGCTCGCGCTGCGCTCGTTTGGGCGCCGGCGGCCGATGGTCGGGATCCCGGTCGGGCTGGCGCGCCCGGCGCTGAAGCTGGTGGCGCGGCTGCGCGGGCCGGCGGCGTTCGCGACCTGGGACGAGGCCGAGCTGCTCGAGGTGCCGCTGCTCGCGCGCGACGGCGCGAGCGACGCGCGGCGACTGCTGGGGTCCGAGCCGCGGCCGATGGGTGAGGTGCTAGGGGCGGGGTGAGGCGGGCGGCGGGCGGCGCTTGGCCCACGGCAGCGCCTGCTCGAGCTGGGCGGCGAGGCGCAGCAGCACCTGCTCGCCCGCGGGGGGCCCGATCAGCTGCACCGCGGCGGGCAGGCCATCCTCGCCGTGGTAGAGCGGCAGCGAGATCGCGGGTAGTCCGGTGACGTTGGCGATCGCGGTGTAGGGGGTGAACCGGGCGGAGCGCTCGTAGTGCTCCCAGGGATCGGGGCCGCGCCCGTGGATCTCGCCGATCGCCACCGGGCGCAGGGCCAGCGCCGGGGTCAGCACCGCGTCGTAGGGGGCGAGCTCGCCGACGACCTCGCGCGCCACCGACTCGAGTCGTAGCTGCGCGCCGAGGAAACTCAGCGTGTTCTCGGCGCGGGCGCGCTCCCAGAGCGCCCAGGTGAGCGGCTCGACGTCGCCCTCGGTGGGCTCGCGGCCGGCGAGCAGTCCCCCGAGCATCGTCGTCACCGACACCCATGGCCCGAAGGCCAGCGTGAACTCCGACAGCAGCCCTTCTCTGGACCACCGCGGCGAGATCTCGTGCAGCTCGTGGCCGAGCGACTCGAGCAGGGCCGCCGCGTCGCGGGCCGCCGACTCGCACACCGGGTGCAGGGTGGCGCCCAGCAGCGGCGGGTTCAATGCCAGTCCGATCTGAAGTGGGCCGGCGTCCTGCGCCGCGAGCTCGGCGAACGGGCGCGGTGGCCGTGGGGCCCAGGTCGCGTCGCCGGGCTCGTAGCCCGCCAGTACGTCGAGCGCCTGCACCGTGTCCGCCACCGTGCGGGTCAACACCCCGTCGCTGACGAGGAAGCTGTGGCCGGCATCCGGTCCGACCGACACCCGACCGCGCGCCGGCTTCAGCCCCACCAGGCCACAGCAGGCCGCGGGGATGCGGACCGACCCGCCGCCGTCGTTGCCGTGCGCGACCGGGACCATCCCCGCGGCAACCGCAGCCGCCGAACCGCCGCTCGAGCCGCCTGGGGTCTTCTCGAGCCCCCAGGGGTTGTGGGTGGGGCCGAACCGACGCGATTCGGTCGTGGGGAGGATCCCCATCTCGGGGAGCGCGGTCTTGCCTACCAGCACGAACCCGGCGTCCCGCAGGCGGCGGACCGCGAACGCGTCCTGGTCGGGCCGGTAGTCGCCGAACAAGTCGCTGCACATCGTCAGCGGCATCCCGCTGACGGCTTTGAGGTCCTTGATCGCGATCGGGACGCCGGCGAACGGGCGGGGGTCTCCGGGCTCGATCCGCTCCGCCTCCGCCAGCGCCGAGTCGTGCGCGACGTACGTGAACGCATTGATCGTCGGCTCCAGCTCGTCGATCGCCCGCAGCGAGGCCTCGACCAGCTCGCGGGCGCGCAGCTCGCCGCCTCGGACCAGCCGCGCGAGCTCCGTGGCGGGGCGGAACAGCAGCTCGCGCATCGCCGCGCAGAGTAGCTGTGGACGGCGCAGGGACGCTGCCGCGGGGGGGGACCGTCTAGCCTTTCGTCGGTGAGCGTCACCACAGAAGTCCAATCGGGGCTCGAGGGCGTAGTCGCCTTCGCGACCCAGATCGCGGAGCCCGACCGCGACGGCGGGGCGCTGCGCTACCGCGGCGTTGACATCGAAGAGCTGGTCGGGAAGGTGCCGTTCGAGCAGGTCTGGGGGCTGTTGGTCGATGGCGAGCTGCTGCCCGGCATGCCGCCGGCGGAGCCGCATCCGCTGAGCGTGCACTCCGGCGATCCTCGCGTCGACGTTCAGTCGGCGCTGGCGATGCTGGGGCCGCAGTGGGGCTTCCGCGAGCTGATCGACATCTCCGATGAGCAGGCTCGCGACGACCTGGCGCGCGCCTCGGTGATGGCGCTGTCGTTCGTGGCCCAGTCGGCGCGCGGAATCGGCAGGCCGCCGGTGTCCCAGCGGGAGATCGACAAGGCCAAGTCGATTCCGGAGCGGTTCCTGATCCGCTGGCGCGGCGAGGCCGACCCGCGCCACGTGCGGGCGATCGACGCCTACTGGATCTCGGCCGCCGAGCACGGGATGAACGCCTCGACCTTCACCGCGCGAGTGGTCGCGTCCACCGGCGCGGACGTCGCCGCCGCCCTGTCGGCCGCGGTCGGCGCGCTGTCCGGGCCGCTGCACGGAGGCGCTCCGGCCCGCGTACTGAAGATGCTCGACGACGTCGAGGCGATCGGCGACGCCGACCGCTACGTCAAGCAGCTGCTCGACCGCGGCGAGCGGCTGATGGGCTTCGGGCACCGCGTCTACCGGGCCGAGGACCCCCGGGCCCGAGTGCTTCGCCGGACCGCCCGCGGGCTCGGCTCGGGTCGAGTCGACGTGGCCGAGGCGCTCGAGCAGGCGGCGCTCGCCGAGCTCCAGGCCCGCAAGCCCGACCGGGTCCTCGCCACCAACGTCGAGTTCTGGTCCGCGGTGGTGCTCGACTTCGCCGAGATCCCACCCGAGCTGTTCACGCCGATGTTCACCTGCGCCCGCACCGCCGGCTGGTCGGCCCACATCCTCGAGCAGAAGCGCGAAAGCCGCCTGATCCGCCCCACTGCCAAGTACGTCGGTCCCGAGCCAAGGCCGCTGTCAGAGCTGAGGTAGGGCGGCGCTCCGGAGCGAGCGGGGCGGTTCCGCCCACACCCTCGCGCCGCTGGGCGCGTCCCCAGGGGGGCGGCCCACCCCCACCGACAGGTGGACGCCTATGCTGGGCGCGTCACGCATGACCCCGGAACGTCAGCTCGACCCCGAGGCGCTCGGCGACCACATCGACCGCCTCTACCGCGCCGCGTGGAGCCTGTGCGGCTCCCGGGAGGAAGCCGAGGATCTGGTCCAGGAGACGTTCGAGCGGGTGCTCCGCAAGCCGCGGATCCTGCGCTCGGAGGACGACCTGGGGTACCTGCTGCGGGTGCTGCGCAACACCTTCTTCAGCCAGCGCCGCACGGCCGCGCGGCGCCCCCAGACCACCGCGCTTCCCGACGACCTCGACCTGGTCGAGGACCCGACCGCCACCCGACCGGAGTCCAGGATGGAGGCCGCCGAGCTGTACGGCGCGATCGCGGCCCTGCCGGACGACTTCCGCGACGCGCTGGTGGCGATCGACGTGGTGGGGCTCTCCTACCGCGAGGCGGCTCGGGTCCTGCGGGTCCGCGAGGCGACGATCACCACCCGCCTGCACCGCGCCCGGCAGCGGGTGGCCCGCAGACTGGCTGCCGAGGAGGCGGAGGTGTAGACGGGCGGGCGCCGGGGGACCTCGGGGCTCGAGGGGGGCGGCGGGTGGCGTCGCAGGTCGTCTGGGGGTCGATGGCGCGTGGATGGGGCGGTCGCAGCGGGCCCCTTCCCCATCCCATCTCCACACCCTGCACCAGTCCCCAAACTGGACCACTGAAACGTGAAATGGGTTCCGGTGCATGTATGCAATGCACGAGCACCCATTTCGGTTGGGAGGAGCCCAGTTTGGGTGATCGTGCACGCCCCCGGCGGCTCCCGGGCGGGCGCCGGGCGGACCTCGCAGCCCACCGCTGGGGCCGGCCGCCTAGCCCTGCTCCAGCCCGGGCGCCTTCCAGGCGGCCAGCCGCTGGAGCTCCGAGGCGGGGACGGAGGCTCCGGACAGGACGCAGGTGTGTCCGGCGCGGCGCCAGGTAACCACGAGACGACCGCCGAGCCCGAGCGTGCGCAGCTCGGTTCCGCTGAGGTTCGTCACCGGGGCGGCCGGTTGGGTGAGCGCGGGGGCGGCGACGATCGTGTACGCGATCTGTGCTGAGCGCCAGTCGTAGTAGATCGTTACCGCAAGCCGGCCGCGCAGGCGATCGGTGCGCTCTCCGACTGGGCGCCATCCGAAGCGCTGCGCCCAGTTGGGGAAGTAGACGTCCTCGACGTTGCGCCCGAGCTTGACCCGCGGCGCGCCCGGGTCGGGCGCGGGCGGCGGGGCCGAGGGACCGAGCGTCGCGAGCGAGGCCGCCTGGCCGACGGAGGGCGCGCCCGGAGTGCCGCCGGGCAGTACCAACACCAGCGCCAGCACCGCCGCCGCCAGCGCGCCTGCCAGCGATCCCGCGTATCCGAAGCGGCGCCGTTGCAGGACGCGCCGGCTGGGTCGTTGCGCCTCGATTCTCGACCGCAGGCCCGCCGGGGCGCGGACCTCGGCTCGGGCTTGGTGCAGCGCCTGCACCGCGCGGCGCTCACGCTCGAGCAGCGCGGTCAGCTCGGGCGACGCGGCGATCCGAGCCTCCACCTGGGGGCGGCGGTCCGGATCAAGCGTGCCATCCGCGAGCGCCGAGAGCTCGGCGAGCTCCCGCGTGGGGATGTCGGGGTTTTCGTGGTTTGCGGGCATGTCTTGCGCCGAGGACGCTTGCGCCTGGCAGGAAGCATCCAGATTAAAGACTCCGAGCGGCGCCCTTTCCTTCCCATAACCGCCGGGGAACCGCTGAGCTCGTGTGCTACCCAACGTACGGGCCGCGGAGATACTCGGCCAGCATGCGGCTGGCGCAGAACCGCGGCCCGAGCGAGCGCAGTGACGCCCGCATCATCTCCAACCAACGCGCCGGCAGGTCGCGATCGTCGCGGTCGTAGAAGGCGGGCAGGACCTGGTCGGAGAGCACGCTGTGGAGCGTTGCGGTGTCGCGCAGGTCCTGGGCCTGGTGGTCGGGGTCGACGTCGCCGGGCAGCGCCCACCCGTTGTGGCCGTCGTAGGCCTCGGCCCACCAGCCATCGAGCACGCTCAGCTGCAGACCGCCGTTGAAGGCCGACTTCATGCCGCTGGTCCCGCTTGCCTCGAGCGGGGGACGCGGGAGGTTGAGCCACACGTCGCAGCCACGCACGAGCCAGGCGGCGGTGGCGAGGTCATAGTCGTCGAGGAACACCACGCGCTCGCCCACGACCTTGGCCGACTTGAGCCCGAACAGCCCCTGAAGCGCGCGCTTGGCCTCCTCGTCGCGGGGATGCGCCTTGCCCGCCAGCACCACTTGGATCGGGCGATCGCCCCCGAGTAGCGAGAGTGTCCACTCGGGGTTGCGGGTCAGCAGGTCGAGGCGCTTGTAGGTGGCGACGCGGCGCGCGAAGCCGACCGTCAGGACGTGCGGGTCGAAGGCGCGCGCGGCGGCTTCGACGTAACCGCGCAGATCCCCGCGGGCGAGCCGGTCCGAGATGCTGCGCTCACGCAGGAACTCGATCAGCTCGCCGCGCTGGCGCTCTCTGACCGCCCACAGCTCCTCGTCGGGGATCGTCTGCACCCCCGCCCAGATCTCAGGTTCGGTCGCGCGCTCGATCCACCGCTCGCCGAGACGGCGATCGAGCAGCTCGCGCATCGCAGGCCCGATCCAGGTCGGGACGTGAACGCCGTTCGTGACGTATCCGATCGGCACCTGGTCGACCGCTCGATCGGGCCACATCCAGCTCCACATCTCGCGCGCTACCTCGCCGTGGCGGCGGCTCACCGCGTTGGATGCTCGGCTCATGCGAAGCGCCGCCTGGGTCACGCCGAACGGCGTCGCGGGGTCCTGCGCCGCGCCGTCGGCCACGTCCCCCTCGGCCGCGTCCCCAGAGCCCGCCGCGTCGCCCGATCCGAGCAAGAACGTCTTCCCCGGCGAAGTGCCGAGCTCCCGGACCAGGCGTCCGATCGCTTGCTCGACCTGCGCGCGCGGATAGCAGTCGTTGCCGGCCGGGACCGGGGTGTGGGTGGTGAAGATCGTTCGCGCGCGGGCGGCGCTCAGCGCCGACTCGAACGAGTCGCCGTTGCCGGACCGCGTGTCCGCCAGCTCCAGCGGGGCGAGTGCCGCGTGGCCCTCGTTGAGGTGGACGATCCCCGGCTCGACTCCCATTGCTCGCAGCGCTCGAACTCCGCCCACGCCGAGCAGCACATACTGCGCGAGGCGGGTCTCGGCATCGGCGTCGTACAGCCGCGCGGTGATCCAGCGCTCGAGTGGCCCGTTCTCCGGGCAATCGCTGTCCAGCAGGAAAAGCGGCACCCGTCCGATCTGCACGCGCCAGACCCGGACCG
>JAFAZB010000513.1 GCA_019240015.1 Solirubrobacterales bacterium | reverse complement strand
GAGCGCAGCGCCGGCCAGGCCCGCGAGCAGGCCGCGAGCGTGGTCGGGCGCGCGCGCGAGTTGGCATAGCCAATACCGATCCGGCAACCGAGCACGGCACGGACCGTGATTAGCCTCGCCCTCGAGCGGTTAACGGGTCCGAGATGGCGACGGCTACACGTAGACCCCGTTTGCGCCGCTCGGACTGCTCGGGGTCGGGCCTGACCCGGCTCCGGCGCGGGCGCGGATTCACGTATGTAGACGCCCAGGGGCGACGCCTCGACGACCCGGAGGTGCTCGAGCGAATCCGCGCCTTGGCGATCCCGCCGGCGTGGCGGGAGGTGTGGATCTGCACCGATCCTTGGGGGCATCTCCAGGCGACCGGCATCGACGCAGCCGGCCGCAAGCAGTACCTCTATCACCCCCGCTGGCGCGAGCTTCGCGACCGCGCCAAGTTCGATCGGATGCTGCGCTTCGCTCGCAGGCTTCCGCGTCTACGCCGGCGCGTGGTGGCAGATCTGGCGGGCGACGAGCTGACGCGTGAGCGGGTGCTGGCGTGCGCCGCCCGGCTGCTCGATGTCGGTCTGTTCCGGGTCGGGAGCGAGGAGTACGCCGATGAGGACGGTGGCCTCGGCCTGGCCACGATCTGCAAGCAGCACGTCACGGTGCGGGCCAACGAGATCGTGTTCGACTATCTCGCCAAGGGCGGCGTGCGGCGGGTCCAGTCGATCGAAGACCCTCTCTCCAGGGAGGTGGTCTGCGCGCTCAAGCGCCGGCGCTCGGGCGGCGAGCAGCTGCTGGCCTTCCGGGAGCGGACCGGCTGGAGCGACGTTCGCTCGGAGCACATCGGCGAGTATCTGAAGGACAAGCTCGGCGAGGAATTCAGCGCCAAGGACTTCCGGACCTGGAACGCGACGGTGCTGGCAGCCGTCGCGCTGGCGGCGGACGGCCGTGATGCAGCCTCCAAGACGGCGCGCCAGCGGACCATCAACGGCGCCGTCCGTGGCGTCGCCGCGGTGCTCGGGAACACCCCCGCCGTGGCCAGACGCTCCTACATCGACCCGCGTGTGTTCGATCGCTACCTGTCCGGCTGGACGATCGGCGGAGCGGTCGACCGCGCGGGCGACCTCGAGGCGGTCGACGAGCGGACTCGCAATCGGCTCGAGCGCGCCGTGCTCGACCTGCTCGATGACGATCGCAGCTCCCCTGCGGTCGAGCGCTTCGCTGCACCCGCCGCGGCTGCGTAGGCGCCGCGACAGGGCGGCCTTCCGTGCTGTGATAGAACTGCGCTGTCTGCAATCCGGGAGGTCAGCGACGTCGATTTCGGCTAGCACAAGTCCCGCCCCCGTCGCGCCCTCCACCGAGCTGTTTCACCGGTGGAGGCAGCTGAGAGACCGGCGCGCGCGCGATGTCCTGATCGAGCGGTTCCTGCCCCTGGCGCGCAAGCTGGCGCGCCGCTACGCAGCATCGAACGAGCCCTACGACGACCTCGTACAGGTAGCCAGCCTGGGACTCGTCAAGGCCGTCGAGCGATTCGACCCCGAGCGCGGCTACGCGTTCACGTCATTCGCCGTGCCGACGATCGTCGGGGAGCTCAAGCGCTACTTTCGTGACACCGCGTGGGCGCTGCACGTCGATCGCGGAGCACAGGAACGGGCGCGGCGGATCGCCGAGGGCCAACAGGCGATCACGGCTCGAAAGGGCCGCCCGCCCACGGTTGGCGAGCTGTCGGAATACCTCGAGCTGAGCAGCGAGGAGGTGCTCGACGGCCTGCAGACGGCCGAGGCCTACGACACGGTCTCGCTCGATGCTCCGCGGCCGAGCGAGGGCGATAGCTTGGTCAGCCGCCTCGATGCGCTCGGCGACGAAGACGGTCGCCTTGGGCTCGTCGACGACCAGGCCACGATCTTCGCCGCCGCCCGCCACCTACCCGAACGCGAACGACAGATTCTGTTGCTGCGCTTCGGCCAAGACCTGACCCAGACGGAGATCGCGGAGCGCATCGGCGTCTCGCAGATGCAAGTCTCCCGGCTGCTGCGCAAGTCTCTACATCGCTTGCGCGAATTGACCAACGCTCGTCAGCCCGACAGCTGACGAGCGTCGCCGCTGCTGTCCGGCAGCCCTACCAGCGACCGTACCACCGGCGGCGTCCGGCGCTTGCTTCCACCCCGCCGATGAAGAAACCGATCACCCACAGAATCAGCGCTGCGACCAGGATGAACCACAGGAAGTGGGCGGCGAAGCCAAGCCCGCCGAACAGCGCCAGGATCAGCACCAACACGAGTAATGCGACCATCTGATGACCTCTCCTTTCGAAGCGAACGGATCCTCCGTTCGTCCTAGCTCGTCTTTACCCTGTCCGATCCTCGCTCAAGCACGCGCTCAACGCTCATCTTCGTCAAAGCCCACCTCCTATTTTCAGTAGGCTCGCTCCAGCGTGCAAAACCAGTTCCAGGTAGATGTCCGCAGCGAGGGACGGGCGGCGGTGATCGCGATAAGCGGCGAGCTCGACCTGGCATCCAGCCCCGCGCTCGAGGAACAGCTCGCCCGCGTCTCGCAGTCAGACGCGGAGCTGCTGGTGATGGATCTCCGCCAGCTCGACTTCATGGACTCGACCGGGCTCAGCATCCTCGTCAAGGCCCATCAGCAGGCCACCAAGGCCGGACAGGAGTTCGGCGTCGTGCGCGGGTCCGAGCAAGTGCAGCGCCTGCTCAACTTGACCGGCGTCGCCGAGCGCCTGGTGCTGGTCGACACCCCGGAGCAGCTGCTCCAGACGCAATAGACCGGTCGGGGAGCCGGCGCGGATAGGTCCGCCGGCCGAGCTGCGACGGAGAGAGTAATCGCAGCCCGCCGGCGGTTGTCCACGAGAGCGCTGAGCGTCCTTCGGCGACTCGCGGAAGTCGAGTAGAGCTTGCTGGAGGCCCCCAAAGGTGAAACTGCGGCTACGCGGCTACTCGGGCCTCGGTATTCGCCAGCTCTGAGAGCCGCGCCAAGGCGCGGCGAAGGATCCGGGAGACCTGCATCTGCGAGACGCCGATCAACTCAGCGATCTGGGTCTGGGTCAGGTCCTCCACGAAGCGAAGCAGCAGCACCCGACGCTCGCGGGCCGAGAGGTGTCGTGCGGCGACACCGATCGTGACCTTCGCGTCGACCAGCTGGAAGCGCTCGTCTAGCTCGCCAAAAGCGTCGACGAGGGTTCCGGTCTCGCCTTCGCCATCGTCGTGGGGTGCATCGAGCGACACGCTGTGGTGGGCGCGCGCGGTCTCCAGCGAATCGAGCACCTCCTCGATGCTCAACTCCAGGTATTCGGCCAGCTGCGGGACCGTCGGTGGACGGCCCGTGCGCGCGGTCAGCCGCTGCTGGGCCTCCTCGACCTTCAGCGCGCGCTCCTGCGCCCCCCGGGGAACGTGCACCGACCATCCCAAATCGCGGAAGTAGCGCTTGAGCTCACCGAGGATCGTCGGCACGGCGAACGACGAGAACGCCGTCCCCCGGGCGGTGTCGAAGCGGTCGACCGCCTTCACCAAACCAAGGCTGGCCACCTGCATCAGATCCTCGAATGGCTCACGTGCACCGCTGTAGCGCCGTGCCAGCTTCCTGGCCAGAGGCAGAAAGCGCTCTACGAGCTCCTCGCGGGCACGCTGATCACCCCGCTGCTGCCAGCGAACAAAGAGCTCCTCGGTTCCGAGACGCCCCGTGCCTGCCTGTGCTGACGGGCGGGACGGCAGCGCTGTGGTGGCCCGGGCGGGAGGGGTCATCGCTTATAAGCCCATACCCCGAATCCGGCGCTTCAATCAGCTAAGGGCAATTGTCACAAACTCTCATCATGCGCAGGGTTCTCTCCGGGACCGGGGACGATCGCCGCGGCCCACCCGAGCAGCG
>JAFAZB010000150.1 GCA_019240015.1 Solirubrobacterales bacterium | reverse complement strand
CGACCCCGCCGGGCGGGTCGACGACCTCAACCGCGCGAACAACACGCTGACCGCGGTCTGCCCGCCATAGCGCACGCCGCCCCTGTTGGGCGCCCCGGAGGGTTCAGCCACCCCCGCTAAACTCGAGTAGGCGATGAAGACAGAAATTCACCCCCAGTACGTCGATGCCCACGTCCGCTGCACGTGCGGCAACGAGTTCACGACTCGCTCCACCAAGTCCGAGATTCACGTCGAGATCTGCTCGGCTTGCCATCCCTTCTACACCGGCCGCCAGAAGCTGGTCGACACCGGTGGCCGCGTCGAGCGCTTCCAGCGTCGGGTGGCCAAGGGCCGGCGGGGCACCCAAGCTGTCTCGAGCTGACGAGAGCACGCCGGGCGACGGGCCACTGAGGGCTTCCCGCGACGCTCCTGTCGGGGGCCAGGCGGTGCTGGAGGGCGTGATGATGCGCGGTGTCTCCACCTGGGCGGTGGCCGTGCGCAAGCCGGTCGACCGCGGCGCCGCGGGGCCGGGTGCGATCGACGTGCGCTCTTTCCCGCTGGTTTCGTTCGCAAAGCGCCGCCGGATCTTTCGGTGGCCGGTGGTCCGGGGCGTGGTGGCGCTGGTCGAGTCGCTCGGCATCGGACTGCGGGCACTTGGCATTTCCGCCAATGCGCAGCTGCCCGAAGCCGACCAGCAAATCTCCAGCGGGGCTTGGGTTGGGACCCTGGTGGTGGCGATCGCCGTCGCGATCGGGCTGTTCTTCGTGGTGCCCGTCGGGGTGACGAGCCTGATCAAGCACCAGCTGGGCTCCTCGGTGCTGTTCTGGGCGGTGGAGGGCGTGTTGCGGACCGCGATCTTCCTCGGCTACCTGGTAGCGCTCTCCCGCGTCCCCGATCTGCGGCGGGTGTTCCAGTACCACGGCGCCGAGCACAAGGTGATCTCCTGCTTCGAGGCGGAGGATCAGCTCACGCCCGAGCGCGCCAGGCTCTACTCCCGGCTGCACCCTCGCTGCGGCACCAGCTTCCTGCTGATCGTGATGATCATGGCGATCTTCGTGTTCGCGCCGATCGGTCTGCCCGCGTGGTGGATCCTGGTGCTGACGCGGATCCTCGGCGTGCCGGTGATCGCCGGGCTGTCGTTCGAGGTGATCAAGTGGGCGGGGCGCAATCGGAGCCGTCGGTGGGTCCAGGCGCTGATGTCGCCGGGCCTCCAGCTCCAGAAGCTCACGACGCGCGAGCCGGACTCCGACCAGCTCGCGGTCTCGATCGCGGCGCTCCAGGCCGTGCTGGCAGTCGAGCGGCCGGGCGAGGCGTCCGCCGAGGACATGGTGGGCGTCGAGGTCGTGGCCTAGCCGGCCCCGCGCCACCCGCCGGTCGCTGGCGCCACCAAACTGGCCGGAGGCGGCCCTAGGTGGACCTACACTCGCGACATGATCGATGAACTGGTCCGGCAAATCGAGACCCGCTTCGGCGAGCTCGAGCGAGAGCTGTCCGATCCCCAGGTGATCGCGGACCGCAACCGGTTCACGGCCACCAGCAGGGCATACCGCGAGCTGCAACCGGCGGCTCGCCTCGCGGAGGAGTATCGGCATGCGGCCGACGATCTCGAGGGCGCCAGCGAGCTGCTCGTCGAGGACGGAGACGATCCCGAGCTGCGTGCGCTCCAGGAGAGCTCGCGCGAGCGGATCCGCTCGCTCGAGGAGGAGATCCGTCTGGCGATGGTCGAGCGCGACCCGAACGACGACAAGAACGTGATCGTGGAGATCCGTCCCGGCGCCGGTGGAGAAGAGGCGGCGCTGTGGTCCGGCGATCTGTACCGGATGCTGACGCGCTACGCCGAGCGCCGCGGGTTCACGGTCGAGCCGCTGTCGATCGGCGACGGGAGCTACACGTTCGCGGTCAAGGGCGACGGCGCGTACTCGGTGTTCAAGTTCGAAGGCGGGACGCATCGCGTCCAGCGGGTGCCGGAGACCGAGTCCCAGGGGAGGATCCACACCTCCACGGCCACCGTGGCGGTGCTTGTGGAAGCCGAGGACGTCGAGGTCGAGATCGACGAGAACGACCTCCAGATCGACGTCTACCGAAGCTCCGGCCCCGGCGGCCAATCGGTCAACACGACCGACTCGGCGGTGCGGATCACGCATCGGCCGACGGGCATCGTGGTCTCGATGCAGGACGAGAAGTCCCAACTTCAGAACCGCGAACGCGCGATGCGGGTGCTGCGCGCCCGGCTCTACGAGCGCGCGCTCGCCGAGCAGCAAGCTTCGATCGACGCCAGCCGGCAGGCCCAGGTCGGCACCGG
>JAFAZB010000155.1 GCA_019240015.1 Solirubrobacterales bacterium | reverse complement strand
CGGGCTGCCGTGGGCGGCGATCACCTTCTGGTGCTCGATGCCGGCGGCGCGCAGCGCCTCCTGGACGCGGCGGCACGGATGCATTCGAGGGCCGCCGTCATCGCCGTGGCAGACGAACAGGGTCGGGGTCTCAGCCATAGTTGGTCTGTCCTCCTGGGCGGGGGTGCTGAGGCATTAGACGCCGCTCGCCGGTCAAACTCATCGCTGTCGAGGATCACACGACCCTCAGCCCTCGTGCGCCTGCACCGCGTCCGCGATTCGGGCCGCCAGCGCGAGCGAGGAG
This sequence comes from Solirubrobacterales bacterium, assembly GCA_019240015.1. Taxonomy (GTDB): domain Bacteria; phylum Actinomycetota; class Thermoleophilia; order Solirubrobacterales; family Solirubrobacteraceae; genus Palsa-465. The sequence continues at coordinate 4,362 of JAFAZB010000155.1, read as the reverse complement.
GTGGCGGCCGGGGACGGGGCGTTGCGAACGTGCACCGCGCGCGGGGTGTAGGAGAGGACGAAGTCGTCGACGAGCTTGCCGTTACGCCCGACCGCCTGCGCGCGAAGGCCGCCGAACGCGGGGAGCAGGTCCTCGGCTCGCACGCTTGGGACATAGCGCGCCGCGTGAGCGGCGAACGCACGCCGGCTCGCGGCGAGGTGGATCTCGTGCAGCCCCGTGCGCCACCAGCGCGCCGCCATCCGCCAGGTGCCAGGCCAGCTCAACGTGTCTCTCAGGTCGACCGGGCGCAGCGTCGCCAGGCGGTATGCGTCGCGGGCCGCGACCAGCAGCGCCGACGGACCTACCAGCACCTCCCCGTCGATCCGCGGCGTCAGATGAATCCCCAGGAACGGGAGGGACGGGTCGGGGACCGGATAGATGAGACCACGAACGAGGTCCCGCCGCTCCGGCCGCAGACGGAGGTAGCCGCCGCGGAATGGCAGGATCCTGGGGTCCTGCGGGGCGCCTGCGGCAGCGGCGAGGCGGTCGGCCCACAGGCCCGCGCAGCAGACCGCGCGAGAGGCTTGGACGACGTCCCCGCCCGGCCCCGTGAGCCGGATCGAGCGCCCACGGACCTGCATCCGGTCGACCTGCCAGCCGAGTCGCAGCTCGGCGCCGGCCTCGCGGACGTCCTCGGCCAGCCGCTCGCAGACGACCCGGAAATCGACGATCCCGGTGTACGGGGAGTGCAGCGCCGCCACGCCGGTGGCATGAGGCTCGATCTCCTTGAGCTCGGCGGCTCCCACCCGCCGGATCTCCGGGACCCCGTTGTGGCGGGCGCGGCGCTCGAGCTCGTCGAGGGCCGGCAGCTCGCTCTCCTCGGTGGCGATGATCAGCTTGCCGATCCGGCGCGCGTCGATCCCGTGGCGGTCGCAGTAGTCGTACAGACGCGCCGCGCCGTCGACGCACAGCTGCGCTTTCAGCGAGCCCGGCGCGTAGTAGACGCCGGCGTGGATCACGCCGCTGTTGTGGGCCGTCTGGTGGGCGGCGACGTGGTCTGCCTGCTCGACCACGAGCACGCGCGCGCGTGGTTGGCGCGCCAGCAGCTCGCGGGCGACTGCCAGCCCGAGGATGCCCGCGCCGACGACGACGCTGTCGTATGTGGCCCGCGCGTCCACGGGGATCGAGGATAGGAGCGAGGGCCAAACCCCGATTGGTTATTGTGCTTGGCGTGGATGAGGTCCGCTGCGGCTCTTGTGGGGAAGCCGTGCCGTCGGGCCCGTTCTGCGTGCGGTGCGGCGCGCGGCTGGGGCGCGACCCGGGCGCGGCCGAGCCCTCTCACCGTCGTCGCGAGTACGCCGCGGCGCCGCATGAGCACGTGTTCTCCGTTCGGCTCGTCTCGACCCTGTTCCCGCACCTGCCGCGTGTCTCGATGCACGGCTTTCGGATCGCGCTCGGCTGCGGATCCGGGACCGTGGTTCTGCTGGGGGTGCTCCGGATCTTGCCGGTGGCGATGTTCGCCGGCGCTTTGCTCGTGCCGATGCTGACGCTGCTCTACCTGTACGACGTCGACATCTATGAGGATGAGCCGATCAGGGTCGTCTCGATGACCATGGTGTGGGGGGCGGTGGCCGGCGTCGGGGTCGGTCTGCTGACACGCGCCGTGACGGCCACGGGAGCAGCGTTTGCGGTCCAGGGCAAAGGCACCACGGTGCTCGACCAGGGGATCCTGCTGCCGCTGCTGGGACTGGCGCTGATCCTGCTTGGCCCGCTCGCGCTGCTGCGCTGGCGGCGGTTCAACGACACGCTCGACGGGGCCATCTTCGGAGCGGCCACGGCGGCGGCGTTCGCGGCCGGCGAAGTGATCACCTACGGCTTCTCGATTCTCTCCGGGGGGCTGCGGCCCGCTGGAGCCGTGCTGCCGACCGTGGCCCGCCTGCTGACGATCGCAATCGCGATCCCGGTGTTGGAGATGGCGGCGGTGGGCGCGACGACGGGCGCGCTGTGGCTGCGCGTGCGCGCGCCGGTTCGCGACCGCGACGCGCTGGGAGTGCTCGGCAACCCGTACATCGCGGCGATCGCCGCGGCGGCGATGGTGGCAGTCGGCTTCTCGCTCGAGCCGCTGATCCCGATCGGCTGGTGGCTCGCTTCGCTCGCGGCGCTCGACGCGCTGGCGCTGCTGTGGCTGCGGGCCGTGATCCACGTGGGCCTGCTCCAAGAGGCGGCCGAGATCCCGATCGGGCCTCCGCTCCGATGTGCCAACTGCGGTGAGGAGACCCCGAGGCACACGTTCTGCATCAACTGCGGCGTGTCGCTGCAAGCGCTGCCCAAGCCACCACCCTCGAGGCGACCGGCTAGCCGGGATCGACCGGCCGAGGCCGGGGCATGAGCGCGGTCGCGGGCACGCCGCATCCCGATCGCGGCTCCGTCCAGAGCCGCTTGATGCAATGGCGAATCGTCGTCGTGTTCGTCGGCCTGTTCGTGGTCATCAGCGCGGTCGCGGTGCTGATCGCGTTGCTCGCCAAGCCGACGCCGATAAAGCCGGTGTGCCCCAAGCACAAGGTCTGCGTGCATCCGCCCAGGGGCGGTCGCGTACCGCCACTCGAGCTCTCGAGCTCACCCCGGCTCGAGTTCTGGCAAGCGTTCGTCAACAGCGCGCTCGGCTACCGATTTGAGTATCCCTCGCAGCTCGTGACCACAGACGTGACGACGACGAGTGTGACCGTCAAGCCGCCCAGCGACAACGCGGCCTTGATCGTCACCTTCGAAGGCGCGCCCAGCTCGCAGGCGACGCCCGATCAGCTGCTCAACGATCGCCTCAATGGCCTTCGCGGCGAGATCCCGAACCTGACCGAGAATAACATCGGCGCCGAGCAGATTCTGGGACCCGAGGTCGGCTATCGGGCAGGCGTGGGCGGTTTCTACCAGGGCGACCTGGACAGCCCGAGCGGCTTGGTGGCGCCCTCGGACGTCGCGGTGATGGCGGCGAGCGACGGCAGCGAGACGATCGCCGTCTCGGTGATCAGCGCCAACCGGGACAACACAGGCGAGCTGTTTGGGTTTGCCGACGTCCTGCTGAGCACGCTGCGGTTCAGAGGAGACGTGGTGCAGTGAAGGGCCGGCGGGTGCTCTCAATGATCGCGCCAGCCGTGGCGATCGTGCTGGCGACGGTGCTCGTCCATGCTGGCGATCTACGCGGCGGGCACCATGCAGCCGGTCGCTTCAGCGGCGATCGGTATCTCGGCGCCGTCGATCCCCGTACGCAGCTGCAGTTCGGCTTTGCCCTGCGGATGCGTCAGGCGGCGCTGGAGCGCTACGCCCAGGGAGTGGCCGGGCCGATGCGCGCACCCGCGCTGAGCCCCGCGGAGATCGGGCGGCGGTTCGGGATCTCCAGCGCGCAGCTGGCGAGGCTCGCAAGCCAGCTCGCACGGGACGGGATCGCGATCGATGAGAGCTTCCCGCAGCGCACCGAGCTGCTGCTCAGCGCCCCCGCCGCACGCGTCGAGCAGCTGTTGGGGGTGCGCCTTGGTCTGTTTGCGGACGCTCGAGGGGTCGTGTTCCACAAGCCGCTCGCCACGCCCGCCGTCCCGGCGGCCCTGCGCGGCGCCGTCACCGCGATCACGGGGTTGAACACCAAGCGGATCGACGTGACCGCCGCGGTCCCGCAAGGCGGGCTGAGGGGACCCGACCTCGCGAACCTGTACGACATCACGGGCCTGACCGCCCGGGGACTCGATGGGAGCGGCCAGACGGTCGCGGTGTTCTCCGAGGACACCTTCCAGGACAGCGACATCGCCACCTTCGACCAGACCCGCAACATCTCCGGCGCGCCTCCGGTGCAACGTGTCCAGTTCGAGGGGCCGGTGCAGTTTCAGTCCGGCGACGGTGCGACGGAGGTCGACCTCGACATCGAGGTGATCCGGGAGCTGGCGCCGAAGGCTCAGATCCTCGACTACGAGGCGCCTTGCTGCGGAGCAGCCGCGTTCTCGGTCGGGATCGACCGGATCGTCAAGGATGGACGCGCGAAGCTGGTCAACTTCTCCTACGGGCAGTGCGAGCTCGAGCTGACCCCGTTCTCCGAGCTCCAGGCGGCCGACGCGTCGTTCGCCGCCGCGGCGGCCGCCGGCGTGACGGTGTTCGTGTCCTCCGGCGACCAGGGGGCCTACGAGTGCCAGCGAGACGACACCACCAACCACACCTTGTCCGTCCCCTGGCCCAGTTCCTCGCCGAATGTGGTCTCGGTCGGCGGCACCTACGTCGACGTTCGCCAAGACGGCAGCCGGCTCGATGAGGTGGGGTGGGAGGACGTGCTCAGCCACGCCGGCGGAGGCGGCGGTGTGAGCACGCTGTTTCCGCGACCCGGCTGGCAAGCCGGCGTCCCGG
>JAFAZB010000152.1 GCA_019240015.1 Solirubrobacterales bacterium | reverse complement strand
GGGCCACCGCCGCGCCCGCCGGGGCCACCGCCGGCACCGCCGCGCCCGCCGCGCCCGCCGCGGCCCTCGCGCTCGCCGCGCTCGGGCGCCTGCGGCGGGGGCTCGTCCATGATCGTCAGGTCGGCGCCGGTGTAGCCCTCGGGCATGATCTCGCCCTTGTTGATCCAGCACTTGACGCCGATCCGCCCGAATGTCGTGCGGGCCTCGTGGAAGCCGTAGTCGATGTCGGCGCGCAGCGTGTGCAGGGGCACCCGGCCGTCCGAATAACCCTCGGTCCGGGCCATCTCGGCGCCCCCCAGCCGGCCAGAAACCTGGACCTTGACGCCCTTGGCGCCCGAGCGCATCGCGCTCGTCAACGCGCGCTTCATCGCACGGCGAAACGCGACTCGGTTCTGGAGCTGCTCGGCGATCGATTGCGCCACGAGGCGGGCGTCGAGCTCGGGGCGCTTGATCTCGAGGATGTTGACCTTGACCTGCTTCTGGGTGATCCGGTGCAGGTCACGCCGCAGCTGATCGACTTCCGAGCCGGACTTGCCGATCACGATCCCCGGGCGGGCGGTGTGGATGTTGACCTCCACCTCGGTGGCGTTCTTGCGAATCGTGATGTCGGACAGCCCGGCGTGCGCGAGCCGTCCGATGATGTGCTCTCTGATCCGCGTGTCCTCGTGCAGGTAGTCGGAGAAGTGGCGCTCGTTGAACCAGTTCGACTTCCAGTCGTGGATGTAGCCGACGCGGATCGATTCGGGATGAACTTTCTGGCCCATGGCTTTGACTATTCCTTTGGCGTCAGCAAGATCGTGAGGTGACTGGTTCGTTTGAGGATCTTCGTCGCGCGACCCAGCGCGCGCGGTCGAAACCGCTTGATCGTCGGACCCTCGTCGGCGCGAGCCGCCTTGACGTACAGGTCCTCGCCCACGAGCTCGTGATTGTGCTCTGCGTTCGCAACCGCTGACTCGAGCAGCTTGCTCCAGTCGCTCGCGACCGCACGGGGCGTGAGCGCGAGGATAGCTCGCGCGTCCTCCACGCTCTTGCCTCGGATGTGCTCGCAGACGAGGCGCGCCTTGCGCGCCGAGGAGCGCACGTACTTGGCCTGCGCCCTGACGACCGGCAGCGGGGCATCGGGATCGCGTCGTGCGCGCCGCCGAGCGGGCGTCCTGCGCGGCCGTGGAGGGGGCTGCTTGGCCGCCGCGGCGCTGCCGGAGCGCCGGCGCCGGCGCGGCTTGGCCTCCTCCTCCTCGGGCTCGGGAGCCTCCTGCTCCTCGGCGAACTCGATCTGAGGTGGCTCTTCCACTTCGTCCACCGTCTCAGGGGGCTCTTCGCTCATCGCCGCTTCCCGGTCGCCGCGTGTCCTCGGTACAGCCGCGTCGGCGCGAACTCGCCGAGCTTGTGCCCGACCATCGACTCCGAGATGAACACCGGCACGTGCTTGCGGCCGTCGTGCACCGCGATCGTGTGCCCGACCATCTCCGGAAAGATCGTCGAGGTCCGCGACCAGGTCCTGATCATCCGCTTCTCCCCGGAGGCGTTCATCGCCTCGATCCGCGCCATCAGACGCTCCTCGACGAACGGGCCCTTCTTGCTGGAGCGGCTCATCGCTTCTTGCCCCTCCTGCGCCCGCGAATGATGTAGCGGTCGGAGGCCTTGCCCTTGGGCCGGGTCCGGTAGCCGAGCGTGGGCACTCCCCACGGCGTCACCGGGTGGCGCCCCGGGGTGGTCGACCCCTCGCCGCCGCCGTGGGGATGGTCGACCGGGTTCATCGCGGTGCCGCGGGTCTGGGGCCGGACGCCCATGTGACGTTTGCGGCCGGCCTTGCCGATCTTCACGTTCTGGTGGTCGGAGTTGCCGATCGTGCCGACCGTCGCGCGGCACTCCGCGCGAACCATCCGCATCTCACCTGAGGGAAGGCGGAGCGTGACGTACTCGCCCTCCTTGGCCAGCAGCTGGATCCCGGCACCCGCCGCACGTCCCAGCTGCCCGCCCCGGCCGGGCGTCAGCTCGACGTTGTGCACCACCGTGCCGGGCGGCATGTTCGCCAGCGGCAGGCTGTTCCCGACCCGGATGTCCGCCCCCGGGCCCGACTGCACCACGGCGCCGACCCGGAGCCGCTGCGGCGCGAGCATGTAGCGCTTCTCGCCGTCGGCGTAGTGCAGCAGCGCGATGTACGCGGAGCGGTTGGGGTCGTACTCGATCTCGGCGACCTTCGCTGGGATCCCGTCCTTGCGGCGCTTGAAGTCGATCTTGCGATACAGGCGCTTGGCGCCGCCGCCGCGGTGGCGGGCGGTCTTGCGTCCGTTGACGTTGCGTCCGCCCGACTTCTTGAGCCCCTCGGTGAGCGATTTCTCCGGCCGGGAGCGGGTCACTTCGGCGAAGTCCGCGTAGGAGACGAACCGGCGCCCTGGACTGGTCGGCTTTGGCTTGCGGATCGGCATCGGCTACTCGGCCCCCTCGAGCCCCTGGAAGATCGGGATCGTGTCTCCGGCCCGCACCTGCACGATCGCCTTCTTCCAGTGGCGGGTGCGGCCCGAGGTCTGCCCGCGCCGCTTGGGCTTGCTCTTGACCGACGCGGTTCGTACCGCCACCACCTCGACCTCGAACAGCTCCTCGATCGCCTGGCGGATCTGCGTCTTGTGGGCGCGGTCGTCGACCCGGAAGGTGTACTTCCCGGTCTCGGCCAGCACGAACGACTTCTCCGAGACGACCGGACGGATAATCACCTGGCTCGCGTGCATCATTCGCCTCCCGCGCGGGCGACGAGCTGGTCCATCGCGGCCGCTGAGACGAGCAGCGAGGCGGCCCCGATGATGTCCGCGACGCCGGCGTCGGCGACCGGCATCACCGCGACGCGGGCCAGGTTCCGAAACGACTTCCCGGCCGCCGCCTCGGGCTCGGCGAGCAGCACCAGCGTGGGGGCCTCGGCGCCCCAGTCGGCCAGCAGCGACGCGGCCTGCTTGGTGGCGGGCTGCTCGAACGTGGAGGCGTCGAACACCGCCATGCTCTCGCGCTGGGCGTGGGCCGACAGCGCGCTTCGCAGCGCGGCGCGGCGCGCCTTGCGGTTGACCTTGATCGTGTAGCGGCGGGGCGTGGGGCCGAACACCGTCCCGCCGCCGGTCCAAACCGGCGAGCGCGAGGATCCGGCACGCGCGCGACCCGTGCCCTTCTGGCGCCACGGCTTGGCGCCGCCGCCACGTACCTGGCCGCGGGTCAGCGTCGACGCGGTGCCCCGGCGCCGCGCGGCCAGCTCCGAGCGGACCGCCTCGTGGACCAGCGGCATGTTGAACGAGGTCTCGAACGCAGCGGGGTCGAGCTTCAGCGAGCCACCGCCCAGCTTCGGCGCGCTCCTAGGCATCGCTGCGCACCTCCACGGTGGCGCCGCGGGGTCCGGGGACCGCGCCCCGCACCAGCAGCAGGTTCTGGCCGGCCATCACCTCGACCACGGTCAACCCCCGCTGGGTGATCCTGCCGCCGCCCATCCGCCCGGGTCCGCGCAGGCCCTTGAAAACCCGCGAGGGAGTCGCCGAAGCCCCGACCGAGCCGGGCGCCCTGATGTTGTGCGAGCCGTGCGACTTGGGGCCGCTCTTGAAGTTGTGACGCTTGATCGTGCCCTGGAAGCCCTTGCCCTTGGAGCGCCCGGAGACCTTAACGCGATCCCCTGCCGAGAACGACTCGACGGTCACGGTCTGGCCGACCAGCAGCTCGCCGGCCTCGTCGCGGAACTCCGCCAGATGGCGGTGCGCGGACGCGTCGGCCTTCTTCAGGTGCCCGAGCTGCGCCTTGGTCAGCGACTTCTCCTTGCAGGGGCTGAACGCCAGCTGCACGGCCTCGTATCCGTCGCGCTCCACGGTGCGGATCGCGGTCACCGGGCACGGCCCGGCCTCCAGCACCGTCACCCGCTCGACCCGTCCGTCCTCCAGGAATCGCTGCGTCATCCCGAGCTTCTTGGCGAGGATCGCGGCCATCTCGCCACCCTAGGAAGCCAGGCGGATCTCGATGTCCACCCCGGCCGGGAGGTGGTCGAGGCGCTGGAGCGAGTCGACCGTCTTCGGCGTCGGCTGGTGGATGTCGATCAGGCGCTTGTGGGTGCGGATCTCGAAGTGCTCGCGCGAGTCCTTGTCCTTGAACGGCGAGCGGATCACGCAGTACACGTTCTTCTCGGTGGGCAGCGGCACGGGACCAGAAACAGTCGCGCCGGTGCGGGTCGCGGTCTCCACGATCTCCTTGGCGGCCGTCTCGATCGCGGTGTGGTCGTAGGACTTCAACCGGATCCGGATCTTGTTTTGCGCGATGGTTGCCACTGCTCAGTCAAATGGGGCGACACCCGGGTTGCGGGCCCCGCCCCAACAAAGGTCGTATCTCCTATTGCGAAAAAACAGGCGGCGGGCCCGCGAGGGCCCAGCCGCCCATACAACTACTGAACCACTTCGGTGACGACCCCCGAGCCGACCGTGCGGCCGCCCTCGCGGATCGCGAACCGCAGACCCTGATCCATGGCGATCGGCTGGATCAGCTCGATCTCCATCTGAACGTTGTCGCCGGGCATCACCATCTCCGTGCCCTCGGGCAGGTTGGCGACGCCGGTGACGTCGGTCGTGCGGAAGTAGAACTGCGGCCGGTAGCCCGTGAAGAACGGCGTGTGACGGCCGCCCTCCTCCTTCTTGAGGACGTAGACCTCGGCCTTGAACTTGGTGTGCGGGGTGATCGAGCCCGGCTTGCACAGCACCTGCCCGCGCTCGATCTCCTCTCGCTTGGTGCCGCGCAGCAGGCAACCGACGTTGTCGCCGGCGCGGCCCTCGTCGAGGATCTTCTTGAACATCTCGACGCCGGTCACGACGGTCGAGCTGGTGGCACGGATGCCCACGATCTCGACCGTCTCGCCGGTCTTGATCACTCCTTGATCGATCCGGCCGGTGGCCACCGTCCCACGGCCGGTGATCGAGAACACGTCCTCGACCGGCATCAGGAACGGCCTGTCGAGGTCACGGACCGGCTCGGGGATGTAGGAGTCGAGTGCTTCGGCGAGCTCGAGGATCTTGGCCTCGGACTCCTTGTCGCCCTCCAGCGCCTTGAGTGCCGAGCCGGTGATGAACGGGATGTCGTCGCCGGGAAACTCGTACTCGGACAGCAGGTCGCGGATCTCGACCTCGACCAGCTCGAGCAGCTCGGGGTCGTCGACCATGTCGGCCTTGTTGAGGAACACCACGATGTAGGGGACGCCGACCTGGCGCGCCAGCAGGATGTGCTCACGGGTCTGGGGCATCGCCCCGTCGGCCGCCGAGACCACCAGGATCGCGCCGTCCATCTGGGCGGCGCCGGTGATCATGTTCTTGACGTAGTCCGCGTGGCCGGGGCAATCGACGTGGGCGTAATGGCGGTTCTGGGTCTGGTACTCGACGTGGGAGGTCGCGATCGTGATCCCCCGCGCCTTCTCTTCAGGAGCGTTGTCGATTGACTCGAACGACCGCACCTCGGTGCCACCGAAGTTCTCGTTCAGCACCTTGGTGATG
>JAFAZB010000439.1 GCA_019240015.1 Solirubrobacterales bacterium | reverse complement strand
GAGGGCCACTCGTCGAGCTCCCAACCGTGCTCGGTCATGTCGGGCCACACGCCCGTGGCGATCTCGTGATCGACGGCGCGCAAGCACTGCACCTCGACGCCAAGGCGCTCCATAACCGCGATCGAGCGATCCGCCAGGCCTTGCGTGTGGGAGAGCTCCGGCGAGCGCTTGAGCGTGCAGTTGATGTACAGCGCGCTCAGATCGGTGAAATCCCAGCGGGACCGTTCGCACAGCTCCAACTCGATCGAGCTCAGCGCAACCATTCTCGTTCCTCCTTGGCCGGTGAACGCACAACCTCTCACAGCCGGTGAAAACGCCCGTTAAATCTGCTCAAACCGGGTTTCCGCCCCGGTTTTATGGGTACCCTGGCCGCTGATGAAGCGGTTGCGGTGGGCAAGCTTGTGCACTTTGCTCGCGCTGGCTTCGCTCGGGGGCCGCGCAGAGGCCCTCGGGCTGCCCTCCACCGTGACCGGCACGGCGACCCACGTGGCCGGGACCGTCACCTCGGCCGTGAGCGCGCCGACCACGACGGCCACGCAAACCGCGACCCCCGCCTCGACGGCGGCTCCAACAAAGCCTGCGACGCAGCCGGCCGCCCCCGCGACGCCCGGGACGCAAGCGGCGACCTCGGCGACCAAGACGGCATCGTCGACCGCTTCCGGTTCCGGCAACTCCACGCCGGGCGCCAATACCTCTACCGGCCGAGTCGTCTCGACCGTCACCACCACCACGGCGAGCCTGACCCAGGCTGCGGCGCCGCTGGCGTCCGCCCCGGCGAGCGCCGCGGCGCCCGCCCTCTCGGCGGCGGCGAGCGCGGGGACGACAGTGCTCACCACCCCGGCTTCCGGCACGCCGGCGTCCCCCGGCTCGACGCCCGCAACCCCGACGAGCGTCGGTCAGGCATCGGTCACGGTGCCGCTCAGCCCGTCCAGCGTTCCCAGCGCCGGCGGTGCACCGCAGCTGTTGACCGTCCCTCCAATCGTGTACGGCGGCGGTGGCCCCACGTTGTCGCCGGGTCCGCCGCTGCTGCTCGCCGGTGGCTCTGCGGACCCCGTCGGCGCCGTCGGCAGCACGAGCTTGCCGGTGGCCGGCGGCGGCGCACTCCTCGCGGGTAGCAGCGCCAGCGGCTCTGCTCCGGCGGGGACCGTCGCCCAGGCTGGATCCGGCACTGGCTCGGGTCTTGCGGCGGTCGGGGAGCCAGGAGCGCTTCCCTCGCTGGCGACCCCGATCCTCGTCAAGGGCCCGGCGCCCGCTTCGGCGGGTCAGGGCGCAGGCTTCGGAGGGATCGCTCTGGCGGCGCTCTTCGGCCTCAGCTTCCTGCTGGCCACGACCATGTCCCGCAGGCGGGCGCTGCTCAACAGTCGCCCGCTTCTCTCGGCGCCACCCCGGTGGCGCTCCGAGCGCCCCGGCTAACCGTCCATCGGGCAAGCGCCGGATGTGCCCGCGGCGCGCGTCGTATCCGCGCCCGCGTGGTTGCGCAGCCGGCAGCCGCGTCGTCCGCCCGTGCCCGGCGTCGCCACGACCTGGCCTGCCGCGGCCTTCGACTTCGAACAACGACCGGCAACCAACCAACCAGCGAGCGGGGGTCGACGCCTGCGGCCCCCGCGACGCTGGACCCTCGTCCTTGGCCTCGAAGGCCCTACCGCCCCTCCTCCTCGAGCACCTGCTGGGCGAGCGCGAAAGCGGAGTTGGCCGCCGGCACGCCGGCGTAGACCGCCGTCTGCAGGAACACCTCCGCGATCTCCGCGGGCTCCAGACCGTTGCGCAACGCCGCGCGGACGTGCATCCCGATCTCGTTCTCCCGGCCGAGCGCCGCGAGAAGCGCCAGCGTCACGCAGCTGCGCGTGCGCCTGTCGAGTCCTTCGCGCGCCCACACGCTCCCCCAGGCGTAGCGTGTGATGAACTCCTGGAAGGGCGCGGTGAACTCCGTCGAGCGCTCCAGCGCACGGTCGACATGCTGGTCGCCGAGCACCTCGCGGCGCACGGCCATCCCGGCCTCGTAGACGGGGTCACTCATGGTTCCTCCTAGGGTCGGGAGAGATGTCCGGTGATCAGCGCGGTGACGTCCGCCGCTCGCTCGACGCTCGCCAGGTGAGCGCCGGGATCGAGCACCTCCAGCCGGGCCTCGGGCACCGCGGCGGCGATCGTTTCGGCGTGAACCGGCGGCGTGGCCGGATCCTGCTCGCCCACGATCACCAGCGCGGGCGCGTCGATCGCTGGCAGGCCGTCACGTAGGTCGAGCTCCGCGATCGCCTCGCAGCAGCCGGCGTAGCCCTCGGCGGGGGTGCCCACGAGCATCTCGCGATGATGCGCGACGATCTGGGGGTGCTCGCGCGCGAAGGGCTCGGTGAACCAGCGCTTCAGCACCGAATCGGCGACCGCCGCGACCGTCCCCGCCGAGCGCACGGCGTCGGCTCGCTCGCGCCAGGCGGATGCGGGCGGCAGATGCGAGGAGGTCGAGATCAGCACCAGCCGATCGATGCGCTGAGGCGCGTTGATCGCCAGCCACATGCCGACCATCCCGCCCAACGAGAGACCGCAGTAGGAAAAGCTCCGGAGCCCCAGCCGGTCGGCCAGCGCCAGCACGTCGCCGCCCAGCTCGGCGAGCGTGTAGGGACCGGTGGGGGCCGGCGAGCCGCCGTGGCCGCGGTGGTCGAAGCGAACCACTCGCCAGCGCCGGGAGAGCTCCGGGAGCTGGGGATCCCACATCGCCAGCGAGGTCCCGAGCGAACTTCCAAGCACCAGCGGCGCGCCGCCGTGGGGTCCCGTGAGCTCGCTGTGCAGCTCGACGATGCTCACCGCGCACCTCCAGGCTCGGGCGGAGCGTCCGCACCGTCGGGATGCGCGGCCAATGCCCGGTCGATCAGCTCCGAGGCTGCCCCCAGGTGAGGCTCGGGCGCGAGCGCCTCCTCCACCCCACGCTCCCCCAATCGCTCCAGGTTCGCCCGCATCCGCCCCGGATCGAGCTCCAGGTTCTCGAGCAGCTCTCGGGACCAGGCGGTCGCCGAGCCGACCAGCCCGAGTAGCTCAGTGAGCG
>JAFAZB010000272.1 GCA_019240015.1 Solirubrobacterales bacterium | reverse complement strand
GAGCGCATCGCACAGCGCGATCCCGACGCTCACGATGTCCCGGTCCGACAGCCGCCCCGCCGTCAGCAGCTCAGCCAGCGTCTTGCCGCGGACGAGCTCCGAGACCAGGTAGGCACCCTCGTCGTCGACCGCCGCCTCGTACAGGGTGACGATCCCGGGGTGGGCGAGCCGCGCGGCCGCCCGGGCCTCGCGCTCGAAGCGGCCTTCGTTGACGCGCTCGCGCGGGACCAGCTTGACGGCTACCTCGCGCTCGAGCCGCTCGTCGCGGGCCAACCAAACCGTCCCGAAAGCCCCGGCTCCCAGCCGGCGATGAAGCCGGTAGCGCTCGAGCACGAGCGGCGCAGCCTCCCGGCCCGCGGTGCGCTCCTCCGTCGCTGCGGTGATGGGACCCAAGGTCGGCGTCCGCGTCGCGTACACGGGGGCGCTTTTCCACGCCGCCGCTCGGGTCCCTGCGGCGATCCGGGGCTCGGGCAGCGGCGATCGGCCCGTGCAGGAGCGCTTGCGCGTTTCCCCATCCGGCCGTCCCTGCGGTCATACTGGCGTTTTCAAGGTTCCTGCAAGGAGCGATAAAGCTTGTCGTTCTTCGACGAGGCGGACGAGCCTCGCACAGCCCCGCGGAGCACGCCGCGGGCAACGCCGCGTAGACGCCGGCCGTCGGGGACCGGTCGCCGGCCACCGGGTGACCAGCAGACGATCCAGGTGCGCCGCGCAGTGGCCGTGGTGGTGATCCTGGTGCTGGTGATCCTGATCGTGCTGGGGGTCCACAGCTGCCAGGTCAGCGCCCGCAACAGCGCGCTGCGGGACTACGCAAACAACGTCTCCTCGCTGGTTCAGCAGTCCGATCAGACCGGCTCGCAGTTCTTCCAGGCGCTCACGGGCGGCGGCGCTTCCGGGGCGACCGGGCTTCAGAACCAGCTCAACGAGAACCGGGTGAGCGCCGACGCCGAACTCTCGCACGCCCGCGGGATCGACGTCCCCGACGAGGTCAAGGGAGCCCAGCAGAACTTCGTGCTCGCGCTGCAAATGCGTCGCGACGGGATCGGGAACGTCGCCACCTACATCCAGCCTGCGCTGGGCGCCTCAGCCAGCAAGGACGCGATCGACAGCATCGCCGGGGAGATGGCCCGGATCTACGCTTCGGACGCGCTGTACACCGACTACGCGGCACCGATGATCGCCAGCGCACTGCACGCGGCGGGGCTCGCGGTGGGAGGCGCCAACGGCGTCACGATTGCGGCGGGGCAGTTCCTCCCGGACATTCGCTGGCTGACGCCCAGCTTCGTCGCCGCCGAGCTGCGGGTCTCGCTGCCGTCCTCGGGCGGCAAGCCGGCCCCCGGCCTACACGGGCACTCGCTCGACTCGGTGACCGTCGCCGGCACGACGCTGCAGACCGGATCGAACAACACGATCCCGGCCAGCCCACCTCCCACCTTCACGCTGCACTTCACCAACGGAGGCCACTTCACCGAGACCGACGTGATCGCCAGGGTCTCGGTCACCGGCACCTCCGACGGCGGTCAGACGGTCGTGCCGCAGACGACCCCCGGCGAGCACGCGACCGCCGAGGTGACGCTCAAGTCCGCGCCTGCGCGCGGTACCTATACGGTGGTGGCCACGATCGTGCCGGTGCCCGGCGAGCAGAACACGGCCAACAACTCGCTGTCGTTCCCGGTGACGTTCCAGTAGCCCGCGGCCCGGACATCCGAACTTCCTTATCCTTACCCCGGTGCACGACCTCTCGAGCACCGCTGGGATCGTCGCCGTGGCGGCCGGCGCCGTCGCGGTGGTGGCGCTCCTGCTCAGTGCCGTGCTGGCGATCAAGCTGCGTCGCGTGCGGGCCGACCAGCGCGCCGTGCTGGGCGACGCGAGCCAGGACCTGGTCGCGCACGCAGCCGGGCTCAGGGGGCAGTTCGAGGCGCTCAACGGGTACGTGCAGGACCTCGCCGCGCGGCTCGACGAGCGCGTCCAGCGGACCGAGCGGCGGCTCGACGGCGCGGTGGCGTACCGGTCGCTGGTGCGCTATGACGCCTACGGCGAGATGTCGGGCCGGCAGTCGACTTCGATCGCGCTGCTCGACTCCAACCGCTCGGGCCTGGTGCTCTCCTCGATCCACCACCGGGAGCACGCCCGCCTTTACGCCAAGCAGGTGCACGAGGGGGTCGGCGAGCTCGAGCTCTCGCCCGAGGAGAACGAGGCGATTCGGCTGGCGCTCGAGGGGGGCGACGGCCGGCCGGCGTCGAGCTAACCGGCGCTCCGCGTCGCCCAGCACGTGATGCGGGTCGGATACTTCGGGCCCGAGGGCACGTTCACGCAGGAGGCGCTGATCGAGGCCACCCGCGGCGCCCAGCTCGAGCTGGTTCCGCTACCTACGATCTACGACGCGGTGATGGCCGTCCACGACCGCTCGGTGCAGCGGTCGCTGGTTCCGATCGAGAACTCGCTCGAGGGCTCGGTCAACGCGACCCTCGACGCGCTCGCGATGGAGACCGAAGACGTGAGGATCGTCGGCGAGGTCGTGCATCCGATCCGCCACTGCCTGATCGCGCGCCGGCCGCTCGAGCTCTCCGAGATCGAGGTGGTGGTCTCCCACCCCCAGGCGAGCGCCCAGTGCGCGCGCTTCATTCGCTCGCGACTGCCCCAAGCGCAGGTGATGGCCGAGAGCTCGACGGCCGAGGCGGTGCGCACCGTCGCCGGCCGCGAGACACGTTGGGCGGCGCTCGGCAACCGCCTTGCGGCTGAGCGCTACGGCTGCCACGTGCTGCGCGCCGGGGTGGAGGACGTACCCGACAACGAGACGCGGTTCGTGTGGCTGGCGCCCGCCGGCTCGCCGCCGGGCGGCCCGAATGACTCGCGCGCGAGCCTCGGGCCCTGGAAGACCGCGATCGTGTTCTGGGGCGTCGGTTCCGAAGCACCGGGCTGGCTGGTCGCCTGCCTGTCCGAGTTCGCGCAGCGGGATGTGAACCTGACCAGGATCGAGTCGCGGCCCCGCAAGCAGGGTCTGGGGCGCTACATGTTCTTCGCCGATCTCGAGGGACGCGACGACGAGCCACACGTCGCCGACGGACTGGCCGGGCTCCGAGATCACGTCGAGGTATTGCGGGTGCTCGGATCCTTTCCAGCCGCCTGAGGCCGCAAGCGCCCTCGCTACACTGCCGCCAACAAGCCGATGGCCACTTCTGTAGCACCCGCGCCACAGTGGTCCGCGCCGCCCCTAGAGCACCGGCGGCGCGGGCGTGACGTTGGCCGGGTGCTCGTCCTAAACGCCACGTACGAGCCGATCAACGTCTGCACGGTTCGCCGGGCGGTCGTGCTGCTGCTCAAGGAGAAGGCGGAGATCATCGAGCACTCCAACTGGGAGCTGCACTCAGCCAGCACGTCGGTCGCCCGACCGGTGGTTATCAGGCTCGTCACCTACGTGCGGATCCCGCGCGACACCCACCGCCGCAAGATCACGCGCAGAGCGGTGTTCGCGCGCGACGACTGGACCTGCCAGTACTGCGGGTCGCGCTCCAACCTCACGGTCGACCACGTCGTGCCGCGTTCGAAGGGCGGCGCCTCGAGCTGGGAGAACATCGTCGCCTCCTGCGCGCCCTGCAACCGTCGCAAGGGCAACGCGCTGCCCCGTCAGGCCGGGATGAGGCTGACGAAACAGCCGCGGACCCCGAGCCCGCACGTGTTCATCCAGGTGGCAAGCCCGACGATCCCGGCCGCCTGGCGCGCATACCTGGCGGCGTAGGCCGGGGTCCGCTCGGCACCCCGGAGCGCGTCGACGCCCGGCGCGCCCGCGGCGGCTCAGGCCGCGAAGCGCTCCGCCGCCCGCGCGCGGGCCTTGGCTGCCTCGGCCTCCCGGCTCTTGGCCGGCGCGTTGGTCCGCAGCTCGTCGAGCAGCCGCGAGGAGGCCGACGCGACCTCCGCCACCGCCCGTGCGAACGCCTCCTGGTTGGCCCGCGAGGGCTTGGCGAAGCCGCTGATCTTGCGCACGTACTGGAGCGCCGCGGCGTTCACCTCCTCTTCGGTGGCGGGTGGGTCGAAGTTGTAGAGAGTTCTGATGTTTCGGCACATGCCGGCAGCGTAGCCGCTCCGCGACCGGGTCGGCCCGAGGACGCGGACGCACGAAGGGCGCCGGCGAACGCCGGCGCCCTTCGCACAACATCTGGCTGCCTAGATACAGGACGAGCTCGATCGTGGGCCGGAGGGACTAATCCCGGCGCTCGCCCGTACGGTGTCTCGGGGGGACTCCGCTACGCGGGGTCAGCCTCCGACCTAGCGGCCGGACACCTCCAGGGTCCCGCAAGAACTGTCAGACAAGCTCGGACCACCTCCTTTCTCTGGTAGCCGGAGGATAGCGAAGGGCGGCGACGCAGACCCGCTACTGCTCGTCCTCGGCGACCGCGGCCGCGGTCGCCGCCTCGGACTCGACCACCAGGGCCACCGCGCTGACCTGATCGTCGTCGCGGATGTTCATCACCCGCACGCCCTGCGAGCCGCGACCGTAACGATTGATCCCCCGGACCGAGGTCCGCTGCACCATGCCGTTCTGGGAGATGAACACCAGCTCTTGGTGCTCGCGCACCACCAGGGCGCCGGCCAGCTGGCCCTTGTTCTCGGTCAGCGTGATCGTCTTCACGCCCATCGTGCCGCGGCCCTTGATCGGATAGTCGGGGATCGGCGTGCGCTTGCCGTAGCCGTTCTCGGTCACGACCAGCAGCTCCTGGTCGTCGCGAGCCACGTCCATCGCGAGCACCGAGTTTCCCTTCTGGGAGACGTTCATGCCGCGCACCCCGCTCGTATCTCGGCCCATCGCGCGTACCTGGCCCTCGCTGAAGCGGGCCGCCTGCCCCGAACGCGAGACCATGATGATGTCGTCGTGGCCGCTGGTGCGGCGCACGGCGATCAGCTCGTCGTCATCGCGGATGTTGATCGCGATGATCCCGTCGGCCTTGATCGGAGTGTTGTAAGCGCCGAACTCGGTCTTCTTGATGATCCCCTCGCGGGTCGCGAACACGAGAAACTTGCCTTCGCCGAAATCGCGCGTCGAGAGCACCGACTGCACCCGTTCGCCTTCACGCAGCGGCAGCAGGTTGACGAGCGCGCGCCCCTTTGCCGTGCGCGAGGCCTCGGGCAGCTCGTACACCTTCAGCCGGTAGACCTTCCCCCGGTTGGTGAAGAACAGCAGGTAGTCGTGCGTCGAGCACACAAACAGGTGCTCGATGTAGTCCTCGTCCTTCATGTCCATGCCGGTCACGCCGATACCGCCACGGCGCTGCTGGCGATAGGTGGACAGCGGCAACGACTTGACGTAGCCGGAGTGCGTGATCGAGATCACCATCTGCTGGTCGGCGATCAGGTCCTCGATGTCGATCTCGCCCTCGGCGTGGGTGATCTCGGTCCGTCGCTCGTCTCCGTATGCGTCGGCGATCTCGGTCAGCTCGTCCTTGATCAGGCCGTACACCCTGCTCTCCTCGCCGAGGATCTCGCGCAGCTCCTTGATCCGCTCGAGCAGGTCGGCGTGCTCCTGCTTGATCTTGTCGGCCTCGAGCGCGGTCAGGCGGCTGAGCGTCAGCTGGAGGATCGCCTGCGCCTGGATCACGGTCAGCTCGAAGCGCTCCACGAGAGCTGCTCGGGCGGCCTCGGGATCCCGCGAGCCCCGAATCAGCGCGATCACCTCGTCGAGATTGGCCAGCGCGACCAGCAGCCCCTCCAGCACGTGCGCGCGCTCCTCGGCGCGGCGCAGCTCGTACTTGGTGCGGCGCACGATGATCTCGCGCTGGTGATCGACATAGTGCCCGATCACCTCGCGCAGCGACAGCGTGCGCGGAACGTTGTCGACCAGCGCGACCATGTTCACCCCGAAGGTGGCCTGCATCGGGGTGTGCTTGTAGAGCTTGTTGAGCACCACCTTGGGGATCGCATCGCGCTTGAGCTCGATCACGATCCGCATCCCGTGCCGGTCTGACTCGTCCCGCAGGTCGGTGACCTCGGGCAGCTTCTTGTCGAGCACCAAGTCCCGGATCTTCAGGATCACGCCGCCCTCGCCGCCCCTGCGCACCTGGTAGGGCAGCTCGGTGACGATGATCGCCTCCTTGCCCTGCCCGATCGGCTCGATGTGGGCCTTGGCCTGCACCCGGATGCGGCCGCGACCGGTGGCGTAGGCATCGCGGATCCCCTCCCGGCCGAGGATCGTCCCCGCGGTCGGGAAGTCGGGGCCCTTGATGTGCCGCATCAGCCCGTCGACGTCGATCATGGGATCGTCGATGTACGCGATCGTGGCCTTGATCACCTCGCGCAGGTTGTGCGGCGGGATGTTGGTCGCCATCCCGACCGCGATCCCCGAGCCGCCGTTGACGAGCAGGTTCGGGAACCGGGAGGGAAGCACCAGCGGCTCCTGCCGGGTGCCGTCATAGGTCGGAGCAAAGTCGACCGTGTCCGCGTCGAGGTCGCGCAGCATCTCGGTCGCGAGCCGATCCAGGCGCGCCTCGGTGTAGCGCATCGCGGCTGCGCTGTAGCCGTCGATGTTGCCGAAGTTCCCGTGGCCGTCCACCAGCGGGTAGCGCATCGAGAAGTCCTGGGCGAGGCGGACCAGCGTGTCGTAGATCGGGGAGTCGCCGTGCGGGTGGTACTTGCCCATCACCTCGCCGACGATCTGGGCACACTTGACGTGCTTGCGGTTCGGCTGCAGGCCGAGCTCGTTCATCACGTACAGAACGCGGCGGTGAACCGGTTTCAGACCATCCCTGACGTCGGGCAGCGCGCGCCCCACGATGACCGACATCGCGTAATCGAGATACGCAGAGCGCATCTCCTCCTCGAGCCCGCGCGGCTCGATGTTCCCGCCGCCGATGGTGTCGATCGCTGACACGGCGGCCGCCTACACGTCGAGGTTCGAGACGAGCCGCGCGTTCTCCTCGATGAACGCCCGCCGGGGCTCGACCTGATCACCCATCAGCATCGAGAACACCAGGTCGGCCGACGCGGCATCCTCCATCGTGACCTGAACCAGCGTCCGGGTCGCCGGGTCCATCGTCGTCTCGCGCAGCTCCTCGGCGTCCATCTCGCCAAGCCCCTTGAAGCGGTAGTAATCGATGCCCTTCTGCGCGATCCCGAGGACCGCCGCTCGAAGTTCCTCGAATGTCGAGGCATCGGTGGTGCTCTCTCCGAGCCGCACCGTAAACGGGGGCGTGCCCGCCAGCGAGACCAGCTCGCCGTGCACGTCGGCGAGCCGGTGATATTCGTTTGCCTCGAGCGTCGCGCGACGGATGTGGTGGGTGGTGGCGAGCCCGGTCTTCGCCTCGACGGTCCGGATCACCACCTCGCCGGCGTCTTCGGAGACCAGCTCGGCGCGGTACGCCTCGCCGTCGCCATTCTGGCCGTCCTTGCCGACGAGTCGGACCAGCCCCTCGACGTCGGTGACCTGCTCGTCCAGCAGCCGAGCCTGTTGCATGAAGGTGACGACCCCCTGTCCGTGGGCGGCGCGCAACGCGGAAGCCCAGCCTTCGTACTGCTTGAGCAGCCTCGAGAACCGCTTCCAGCGAGCCTCGGTCAGCTTGAACGCCTTGTTGTAGCGATCGTAGACCTCCAGCTTCTCGAACTTGTCGCCCAGCAGGATGTCCTCGAGCTCGGCCTCCCGCTCGAGGTAACGGTGCTTCTGCCCGCGCGTGAGGCGATACAGCGGCGGCTTTGCGATGTACACGTAGCCGGCTTCGAGCAACGGCTGCATCTCCCGGAACAGCAGCGTCAACGCAAGCGTCCGGATGTGCGCGCCGTCCACGTCGGCATCGGTCAGCAACACGACCTTGTGGTAGCGGGCCTTGGCCAGGTCGAACTCGTCGCGCACGCCCGTCCCGATCGCCGTGATCAGCGCCTGGATCTCGGTGTTTGCGAGCACCTTGTCGATCCGGCTTTTCTCGACATTGAGGATCTTCCCCCGCAGGGGCAGGATCGCCTGCGTGTTGCGGTCGCGCGCGCTGACCGCCGAGCCGCCGGCCGAATCCCCCTCCACCACGAACAGCTCGGCGAGCGCAGGATCCTTGACCGAGCAGTCGGCAAGCTTGCCGGGAAGGGTTGAGTTCTCGAGCGCGGACTTGCGGCGCGTGAGGTCACGGGCCTTGCGGGCCGCCGCCCGCGCCTGGGAGGCCTGGACCGCCTTGCGGATCACCGCCCGCGCGTCCTGCGGGTTCTCCTCGAGGAACTCCGCCAGCCGCGAGTTGACGATCGAGTGGACGAACCCCTGCATCCCGGGATTGCCGAGCTTGGACTTCGTCTGGCCCTCGAACTGGGGATCGACCAACTTCGCCGAGATCACCGCCGTCAGACCCTCACGGACGTCTTCGCCGGTGAGGTTCTCGTCCTTCTCCCGGAGCTCGCCCTTGTCGCGCGCGTATTTGTTCAGCGCGCTGGTGAGCGCGGAGCGGAAGCCGCTCAGATGCGATCCGCCTTCGAGCGTGTTGATGTTGTTGGCGAACGAGAACACCGACTCCTGATACGAGGAGTTCCACTGCATTGCCACTTCGACGGCACCCTCTTCGCTCTCGCCGTCGAACGAGATCACCTTCTTGTGGATCGGCTCCTTGTTCTGGTTCAGGTAGCTGACGAAGTCCACGATCCCGCCTTCGTACTGGAACTCGGCGCGGTTGCCCGCGCCGCGCTCGTCGATGATCGTGATCTGTAGCCCGCGCGTCAGGAAGGCCGTGTCGCGCATCCGCTCCTCAAGCGTGGTGAAGTCGAGATCGAGCGTCTCGAACACGTCGGCGTCGGGCAGGAAGGTGATCGTCGTCCCGGTCCGCTTGGTCGGCTCGCCCCGCTTCAGCTCGCCCAGCGGCTGGCCGCGCTCGTAGGCCTGCGACCAGCGGTAGCCGTCGCGCTCGACCAGCACCTCGAGTCGCTCCGACAGCGCGTTGACGACCGACACGCCGACGCCGTGCAGGCCGCCGGAGACCTTATAGCCGCCGCCATCGCCGAACTTGCCGCCGGCGTGCAGGACGGTCATCACCACCTCGACCGCAGGGCGGTTCTCCTTCTCCATCACCGCAACCGGAATACCACGGCCGTCGTCGGTCACAGTGACTGAGTTGTCCGGGTGGATCGTGACCGTGACCTGATCGCAGGAACCCGCTAACGCCTCATCCACAGAGTTGTCAACAACCTCGTAGACGAGGTGGTGAAGCCCACGCAAGCCGGTCGACCCGATGTACATCCCAGGCCGTCTGCGGACCGCCTCGAGACCCTCGAGGACGGTTATGTCCTGGGCGTCATAACTCGAGCTGCCCGTTCGGCGCCGTGCTGCGCCGTCGTCGTTCGGCAACGATCCTCCGATGACATTGTTACGCCCCGGAATCGCGCAACTACCGCGCGCCGGGGCGTCGAAACTTGGTGTACAGAAGAATAGCACAGCGGGCCCCGGAATCCGCCCCCCAGCCGGGATCCTTTTGCCTGCAAAACGCGGAGAAAACGCTAGCGTTCGTAGCCCGTCGCGACACACCGCAGACGGTGCACCCGAGCGCCGCCCAGAGCGGCGTTGAGACGCTCGATCAGCTGGGGTGCCATCAGGTCGAGCTCCTGCGCCCAGACGGACGCCGAACACGACACCGTGACCACCCCGGCGCGCTCGGCGGAGGGTTGCGCTTGCGCGGCGATCTGCTCCCCAACCGCCCCTGCCCACACCCGCTGGAGCTGCGCCAACGGGGTGTCGGGAGCGAGCTCGTCGGCGAGCGCGGCAAGCGTCGCGCCGAGCGGGCGGGGTCCTCGGCGCCACGGGCTCACGCCGCCAACACCTCGCCCAGGACACGCCCCGCCGAGACCTCGAGCCGCCTCACCTCAGGGTCCTCCCCCTCGGGGACGTGGTCCAGATCCGTGGTGGTGATCACCGCCTGCCCGCCGCTCGCCCTGAGCAGGCGCACGAGCGCGTGGCGGCGTGGGCCATCGAGCTCGCTCATCACGTCGTCCAGCAGCAGCAGCGGGGCGGCCCCGCGATGGGTCGCAATTGCCTCTCGCTCGGCCAGCAGCAATGCCAACAGCGCGATTCGCTGCTGTCCTTGCGAGCCGAATGCCCGGAGGTCTCTTCCGCCCCGAAGCGTCAGCAACTCGTCGCGATGCGGGCCGTGGGCGGTGAAGCCGCGCTCCAGGTCACCATCGATCCGCTCGCTGAGCTCGGCCGCCAGCTCCTCTCGGGTCCGGGCGCGAGAGCGAGGACGGTAGGCGATCGACAGCTCCTCGTCAGAATCCAGCTCTGTGCCGATGCGGGCATACCGCTCGGCCACCGCGGCGGTGGCGGAGGCTCGATCGCCCATCAGGGCGATCGCGTGATCGGCCAGCTGTATGTCCCAGGCGAGCAGCGAGTGGCGGGCGCTCAACCCAGCCCGGATGCGACCGATCAGCGCGTTGCGCTGCGCGAGCGCTTGCGCGTACGCGCGCCGGGTCCCGACCCGGCCGGGCCACAGAGCACCCACCAGGTGGTCGAGATGGGCGCGGCGAACACCGGGTGCACCCTTGATCAGCTCCAGGCGGTCCGGCAGGAAGACGCTCACCAGAGGGCGGTTGGCAGCCTCGAGCAGGCGATCGAGGGGCGCCCCATCGACTGCGATCCGCTTCGGCTCACCGGGCGCAAAGCCGACCGAGAGCTGATGCGGACCATCCGCCCCCTGCGCGGCCAACACGACCCTGGTGGCAGCCGCGCCAAAACGCACCACCTCGCGCTCGTTGGCGGTGCGGCAGGAGCGGGCCGTGCATCCGAAATACAGCGCCTCGAGCAGGTTCGTCTTGCCGGCGCCGTTCGGACCCGAGATGACCGTCAGCCCTGGTCCGAGCTCGACCTCGAGCTGCGGATAGCCGCGGAAATCGCGGGCCCTGAGCGCCAGCACCTGCACCAGCGGTCGCTACACGTTGAGGCGAATCGGCATGATGAGGTACTGAAACCGGCTCTCGTCGGCCGCTTCGATCAGCCCTGGACGAAGAGGGCTGATCAGCTTCAACACCACATTGCCCTCCTCGATCGCCTCCAGCCCGGCGCGCAGGAAGTCTGGGTTGAAGCCGATTTCGAGCGGCTCTCCCTGAAACGACACCGGAAGCGATTCAAGCGCCTCGCCGACGTCCGGGGTCTGGGCCGAGACGGTCAGCTCCCCGGGCTTGAAGGCGAGCCTCAGCGGTGCGTTCTTTTGCGCGAGCAGGCTGATTCGCCGAACCACCTCGGTCAGCTCCGCGCTCGCGATCCGGAGCTCGTGCTCGAAGCTCTCCGGCAGCAACTGGCGATAGTTGGGGAACTGTCCGTCGATCAGCCGTGAGGAGAGGACCGTTGCACCGAGCGTGAACAGCACCTGGTTCTGGCGCACGCTGATGCTCAGCTGCTCGTCCTCGCCGTGGCCGACGAGCCGCGCGAGTTCTTGAAGCGCGCGCGCCGGCACGTTGACCTCAAACGCCGAGGGCAACGACGCGTCGAGCACCGTCTCCTTGACGCTCAACCGGTAGGAGTCGGTGGCGACCATGCGGAGCTCCCGGTCCGACGCGGAGACCAGGATCCCAGTCAACACCGGGCGAGTCTCATCCCGCGAGGCCGAGCCGGCCACCTTCAGCGCGGTCGCGACGAAAGCCGGCGCCGGGATGGCGATCAAAGAGTCGGGCTCGGGCTCGGGGAACGGCGGGAAGTCCTCGGTGCGCAGGGTGCGAATGTGGAAGGTGGCATTGCCGGAGACGAGCTCCACGTCCTGCTCGGTCGGCCGCAACTCGAGCGTCGCGCGTCCGGCTGGCAGCGAGCGAACGACGTCGAGCAGCAGACGCGCGGGGAGCACCACCACGCCCTCCCTGATCACCTCCGCCTCGAGAGGCACTCGGAGGCCTACGTCCATGTCGGTAGCTCGGAGTTCACAGCCGTCTGAAGAGGCCGCGAGCTGGACGCCCGCCAGCGCCTGAATCGCGCTGCGCGTCGACGCGACCCGGCTGACGGTCTGGAGCTCCCCAAGGAGCGCGGTCTGCTCACACGAAATCTTCACGGCTGATACTCAGAGGAAGATAGAAGTCATAGAGTGAATAGAAGCTGTGAAGAACTCGATACTCCGGCGCACATAGCGGAGAAGTTGTTGTCGGAGAACCCGTCTCACGCCGGGCGGACAGACAAGTTTGTCAACAGTCTCGGTCGACTTGTCTGCGTCGCAGCATCGCCGAGAGCTCCTCCAGCTCCTTGGCTGCCTCGTGGTCATTGAGCAGGCGCTCTGAGACGCGCTTGCAGGCGTGCAGGATCGTCGCGTGGTTGCGACCGCCGAACGCCTCTCCGAGCTTGTGGAGCGAGGCGTCGGTGAACTCGCGCGTCAAGTGCATCGCGATTTGCCGCGGCCATGCAACCCGCGCGGCCTTGCTGGGCGACAGCAACTCGTC
>JAFAZB010000253.1 GCA_019240015.1 Solirubrobacterales bacterium | reverse complement strand
TGCCCGACCCGCTGCTGCGCCTGCTCTGGCTGCTGCCACTGCTCTTGCCGCCGCGGCTCGAGGAGCCGGGGGAGTTGGAGATCGCCGCCGCGCGGGACTTGCTCATGCCCTTCTTGCGCAGTCCCTCGTATTGCTTGTCGTTCTTTACGCTGGGGCCGTGATCCTTGGCCATCGCCACTCTCCTGTCGTGATCGGGTACGCGCGACAGCTACCCTGACCGGCGGCCCGGCATGCCTGGCGACGCTCGTGGGCCTCGGAACTGGCCGCTCGGCGCAACAAGTGATTTGACGTGCGCCCCCGAGGGTAATCCGGCCCCAGGTCGGTGGATGTATTCGTGGATTCCCCGTCGATACGACTCGAGCTGGAGAGCCGGCCCGAGTGCGTCACGCTCGTCAGAAGCGCGCTGGCGGGCGTCGGCGAATCGATGAAGTTCGAATCCGAGTTGCTCGACGACCTCAAGACCGCCGTCAGCGAGGCTTGTAACAACGTCGCCGTGCACGCCTACGAAGGGGCCGCCGGGCCGCTGGTGGTGAAGCTCGACATCGACCCCGAGGGGATCCATGTCGTGGTTCGAGACCGCGGCGGCGGGATGCGAAAAGTCGCCTCCTCCGAGGATCGGATGGGCGTGGGGCTGGCGGTGATCAGCGCGTTGGCGGACAGGGCGGAGTTCCTGAGCGCGCCGGACGGCGGAACCGAGGTGCGGATGACCTTCGACCATCAGCTCGTCGCGGCCCCGGGAGGCCCAGGAGCGCCCGCGCGGGCGACCCAATCGGCCGCCGAGCTCCCCGAGGAGCTGCCATCGCTGGCCGGCGACGTGGTGGTGACGCTGTCGCCGGTCGTGTTGGTGGCCAGTTTGCTGGGTCGCCTCGCGAGGACCCTGGCGGCGAGCGCTCACTTCTCGCTCGACCGCTTCTCTGATCTCTACCTGGTCGCCGACGCGGTCGCCGCCCACGCCCAGACCGCGGCAACCGGAGCACGGATCGGTTTCGCGATCGCGAGCGCCGAGCGGCGTCTGGAGCTGACGATCGGTCCGCTGCAAGTCAACAGCGGCACGAAGCTGGGCGCCGGCGCGCCAACCGACCGACCCCGATCCCCGCTGGCGCTGCTGGCCGACGAGCTGAGCGTCGAGCCCGTCGACGGCTCGGAGCTCCTACACCTGGTTCTGATCGACCGCCGCCCGTCGCGGACCAGCGCGTAGCTCAACCCACGCCGCGAGGGCGTAGCGCCAGCACGGCGACATCGTCCCTGCCCGGCCCGCTGCGGAACTCGTCGAGCGCGGCCTCCAGCCGCGCGAGCACCTCCGTGGGGGGCTTGCTCGCGTGTTCGGAGAGCAGCGCCCGCAGCCGCTCCGTACCGAAGCGCTCGCGCCGCCCACGGGTCTCGGTGACCCCGTCGGTATACAGAAGCAGCAGCTCATGAGGCGCTACGGAAACCGTCTGCTCGGGCCACATGGCGTCGTCGAACGCGCCCAGCAGGGGCCCCGGGTGCGGCGCCTCCTGGACCGTGCCGTCGGCGCGCACGAGCATCGCCGGAGGATGTCCGGCGGAGCTGATCACGACTCGGTCCTGGTGAATCCGCATGCAGAGCGCGGTGCACAGCGCACCGCCGACGTGGTTTCTCAACGCCTCGTCGAGCCGGCTGAGGATCGCCGCGGGTCGAGGTTCTGCGCGGCTCGCGAACCTGGCCCCGTGACGCAGCAGCGAGGTCTGAGATGCCGCGGTGACGCCCTTGCCGGTCACATCGCCGACCAGGGCGAACCAGCTGCCGTCGTTCTCGAACAGCTCATAGAAGTCTCCGCCGACGTCGACTCGCTGACCGGACTCCGCCGGCCTGTAGAGCGAGGCGGCGTCCCAGCCCGGAACGTCGGGCAGCTCATCGGGCAGCAAGCTCTCCTGGAGCGTCTCGGCGATCCCGGCCAGCGTCGTGTGCAAGCGCGAGTTCTCGACCGCCACCGCCGCGCGGCGACCCAGCTGCTCGGCCAGCTCCAAGTCGTCCTGGTCCAAGCGTCGCTGCGACTCGGCGGTGACGAGCGTCATCACGCCGATCGCCCGCGTGGGCACTCGCATCGGCACGATCGCCGCCGAGCGCAGGCCCAGCTCCCGCAGCATCCTCAGATGCTCATCGCTGCGTGCGCCCTGGGCCAGCTGCTCATCCGCGATCTCCGGATAAAGCTCGGAGACGCCACTGCGCAGCACGCGTCCGAGCGCCTGGCTGAGATCGAGCTCCTGGGGTTCGTGTTCGCGCAGCCGCCGGGCCAGTTCCTGCTTGGCCGGATCGCGGTGCGCGACGACCGTGTACTCCCGCCTGTAGTTGGAGTCGATCAGATCCACTGCACACCAGTCGGCGAGCTCCGGAACCGCAACCTGGACGACGTTGCGCAAGGTCTCCTGGTAGTCGAGCGAGGAAGCCAGGATGCGACCGGACTCGGCGAGCAAGCGCGTCCGCGTTTCCGCGGCCTTGACCGCGGAGACGTCCTCGATCACTGTCATCGCGCCGAGCAGCTGGCCGTTCTCGTCATGTAGCGGCGTCGCCTTGAGCAGGTTCCATCTGATCGCGCCAGTGGTGCGATTGACCGTCCGCATCAACACCGGCTCGGCGGACTGCCCCTGCATCAGCCTGATCGAGGGCACGTCTTCCATGGTCAGCGGGCGACCTCGCTCATCCTCGACGATGTACTCGTCCATGATCGAACGGCTGCTGCGGACCCGTAGCTCATCCATCGACGCGAAGCCCAGATGTCTCAGGGCGGCCTGATTGGCGTACACGATCGCGCCGTCCAGGTCGCGGATCGTCACCGCCTCGTCGAGGACCTCCAGCAGGTTGATGAAGATCGAGGTGTCGCCATGCGCCAGACGGTCCCCGATGGACTTGAAGGCTTCCAGATCAGTCTCCGCTCAGGAGCTCCTCGGGCGTGTCCGCCATCGTCAGCCGCTCGGTCAAGCCGGTCAGCACCAGCAAGCGCTGAACCTGGCTGGGGCCGTTGACCAGTCCGAACCGCTTGCCGGTCTCACGCGCTCGCTGGTCGGCCTTGACCAGCACGCTGAGTCCCGTTGAGTCGATGAACACAAGCTCCCTGAGATCGAGGATCAGCGTCGCCGGATCGCTCTCACGGACCCGCTCGAGCGCTTCCTCCAGCGCGGGACTCGACGCCAGATCCAGTTCCCCGCTGACGGCGAGCACGGTCGCACGGGGCTCGCTTCGGACCTCGACTCGCAGATGCGAATGCACGTTGGGCGGCACCGGCGTTGGGTCGAGCTTGCTGGCTGTATCGCGCATCAGGACTGCCTACTGAACGCTGCGGTCACCATGCGAGCCCTGGACGGCCCGCCGCGCGTTGGTCGTATGTGAGCCCTCCTGCCAAGATGAGCGGTGGGCGCAGGGAAAAGCTATCACCGGGTCAACCCGTTGGGGAGTCCTCGCCGAGCGGATTCTTCTCCGCCCCGATCCGCGGCCCGGGCCGCTCGAGCTCGAACCACACATGGGTCGTCCCGTCATGCACTCCCCATCGGCTGGAGACCGCGTCGACGATCGTCAAACCCCATCCGCCCAGCTGCTCGAAGTCCTCGACGCGGACCTCCCGTTCGAATCCGGCGCCCTCGTCGATCACCTCGACCAGCAGCTTGTCCTCGTCCAGCGCCAACCGCAGCCGGATCGTGCCGCGCCCGTGCACGAGCGCGTTGGTGACCAGCTCGCTGATGCACAGTTTCGCGCTCTCGAGCTCCGCGCGCTGCAAGGTCGACCCGAACGACGAGTCGATCAACCGCCGCGCGTCACGAGGCGCGCTCTGCCCCCGGGTCAGCTCGAGCTCTACGACGTCAGCCATGACAAGTCCTACGAGACGAGGGTACAGGCTTGCGCCCGCCGGGACCGGGCGTCGCGTTACGCGGCGGGGCGCAGCGCTTCGAGCTCGCGGCTGGCAGCGAGCTCGGAAAGCGCCTTTCGTTCGAGCCGCCGGACCGCTTCTTGGGAGATCCCCAGCCTGCGACCCGCCTCGCTCAGCGGCGTGGGATCGTCGCCGTCGATTCCGTAGCGCAGCTTGACCACCTCGCGCTCGGTCTCCGGCAGCTGCTCGAGCGCCCGGCGCAGCGCATCGACCCGCAGCGAGATGTCGACCTCCTCCTCCGGCCCTCGTTCGTCGCTTGCAAGCAGGTCGCCGAACCGAGTTTCCTCCTGCTCGCCGACCGGCCGATCGAGGCTCGTGACCACGCGTGCCGCCTCGCGCGCCTCGCGCACGTCCTCGAGCTCGAGCTCGGCCGCCTGCGCGATCTCTTCGTCGCTCGGCTCGCGCCCGGTCTGGGCGATCAGCTCACGTTGTACGCGCGCGATCTTCCGCTCCCGCTGGCCGATCGTGACCGGGATCCGGATCGTGCGGGCGCGGTTGTCGATCGCCCGCTGGATCGCCTGACGGATCCAGAAGGTGGCATAGGTCGAGAACTTGAACCCCTTGCGATAGTCGAACTTCTCCGCCGCTCGGATCAGTCCGAGGATGCCTTCCTGAATCAGGTCGAGCAGCGGCAGGTCGTGGCCCTGGTACTTGCGGGCGTGCGAGATCACCAGCCTGAGGTTGGAGTTGACCATCCGGTCCTTGGCCTCGAGATCGCCCCTTTCGACGCGCTGTGCGAGCTCTACCTCCTGCTCGCGACTGAGCAGCGGATAGCGCCGCACCTCTTGCAGGAACAGCGACATCGCGTCGGTCGTCCGCCCGGCCAGCTCGTCGTTCACATAGCTGGTCTGCTCCACCTCGGGGTGCCCGCAGTCATCGCGCACCTCAAGCCCCCGTTGCTCGAGCAGGTCCTGGAGCAACTGAGCCTCGTCCTCGTCGAGCTCGGCCGCCTGCACGACTTCGCTCAGCTCGGAGAGACTGAGGCATCGATCCGCGCGCGTCTCGCCGCGTTGGGAGAGCTCTTCGACGAGCTCCGGGAGGGCGTCGCTCGAAGTTGAGGAGTCTGGTTCGGCACCCATGACGGTTACGCGCGGATCGGGGCGGCGAGCTTACCTCGTCGCACGCCCCGCAGCCTGGCGGCGCCCGCGTGGCGCCGCCAGCGAATCGTGAGCTTCCGCGCTACTTGCTCGAGCGCGACCCAGTGCGCTTGGCGGCCGTCGAGCGGGTGCGTGTGGTGCCGCTCTTGGCCGACGCCGACCGCCTGGTGCGGGTGGCGGCGGTGCGAGAAGACTGCGGGGCCCGCCCTCCGGTGACCGCTTCGGCCAGCTTCTCCAGGTCCTTGAGCATCCTGCGATTCGTCTTCTCGGCGTCGCGCTGCAACGTCTTGAGCGACTTTCCGAGCGTCTTGTAAGTGGACTGGGCTCCTCTGCCGAAGTCCTGTCCGAGCGACTGCAGCGCTTTGTTCGCCTCAGTCAGCGCCTTCTCGAAGCGCTGCGTGGCACGCTCCACCTCCTTGCGCGAGATCCCGGTCTTCTGCGTCGTGGCACGCGCGGTACGGCGAGCCCGAGCGGCAGGCGTCTTGGCTGGGGGCATCAGCTACCTCCTTAGTGGTCCCCGAGTGAACAGTCGGCACAGTGTTCCAGCCGAACGCCCGCGATGTGATCACGCAGCGCGAGGCCGACGCGCGCAGACACAAAAAGGGCGCCGATGCAGACATCGGCGCCCTTGTGTCAGCTTTCGCTGAGGGGTCTTACTTCAGCAGGCTACGAGCGGTGCTGGTGTAGGAGCTCGTGACCTCGCGCGCGATCTCGGCCTGCGTCTCGATCAGGTTCCTGAGCCACTCCTGCTGGGTCAGGCCCGCGACCTTGAGCTCGAGCTCGATCGCCCGGTCGACGGCCTTCTCATACGAGTCGAGGTACACGTGGCCCGCCTTGCGGGTGGCCGCGAGGAACTGCTCGTTGAGATCCTTGACCTGCTCGTAGGCGACCTCGATCGTCGGTGCGCCGTTCTTGCCCTGAGTGCTGGTTGCCATGTTGTGCTCCTGGTGGTGAGAGACAGTGTTGTTACTCGGAATGTGCTTGCAGGTTAGCAACTACGCAGCAAAGATGCAAGCACTGGCGAGTGGCTTGGCGCCAGGACCCCCCAGCCAGGGGGTGCGACCTGTGGAGCGGCGTGAGGCTAGTTTCCTGGTATCAGGGCGCTGACGGCGATAGCGATGACCGCGATCGTGATGGCCGGGTGTGGCTCGAGCCGGGTCGGGCACGGTTCGGGAACGCCCGCTGGAAGCTCGGCCGGGCTGGCGGCGCGGGCCCGTCCCCAGGCGGTCGAGCCAGTCGCGGGAGACGTGGGCGGCTCTCCGACCGCGATCCAGTCGGCTCAAGCGAGCGGCGATCCTCCCGCCGGCCCGCCCGCCGCAGACGAGCCCGCCAGCGTCACCAAGGCCCCCGCGCCAGGCGCCCCCAGCGACGCCG
>JAFAZB010000231.1 GCA_019240015.1 Solirubrobacterales bacterium | reverse complement strand
GATTGTCAACTGGGAGCCGGGGGCATTCCTGGAGGCGGCGCAGGCCGCCGAGCAGCAGGGCGTCGTGCAGCCCTGCGCGGCCCAGCTGCCATACAGCCTCGTCGGCCGTGATTGGGTCGAGAGCGAGCAGATGGAAGCGGCATTGGCCGCGTCCGGAGCCGGCGTCGTCGCCTCCTACGTGCTGGCGGGCGGCGTGCTGACCGGCAAGTACGACGCGGGCGGATCAGGCCGCGCGGAGCCCGAGCTCGACGATCCCCGCCTGCGCTCGGCGCGCGAGCTGGGCCGCAGGCTCCGGGCGCTCGCCGAGGAGCTCGGCGTCAGCCCCGCCGCGCTCGCGATCGCGTTCGCGCTCGCCAATCCAAGCGTTGTGAGCGTGCTGTTCGGCGCCACCTCGCCGGCTCAGATCGCCGAGAACGCCGCCGCGCTGGCGATCGACCAGGCCACCGTTGAGCGCGTGCGGGAGATCTGAGCGAGGACCGGCGCCGTCCGTCAGGGCGATGCGCGGAATCGGGCTTGGGCGATTAGCTCGATGCGGTTCCCCCAGGGATCCTGGGTGTAGAACCGGTCCTGGCCGGGGAGCGAATCGTCCCACACGACTGGGGCGCCGGCCGCGTGCAGTCGATCGGCTACCGCGTCCAGCCCGCCGGCCCGCACCCGGAGCGCTGGATGAGCCTTCTCGGCGGGGACGAACTGCTCGTGTATCCCAACATGGAGCTGTTGCTCGCCAAGTCTGAACCAGACGCCGCCCCGGTTGCGCAGCGGCGCCGGCTTCTCCAGCTCGCTCAGGCCAAGGAGGTCACCGAAGAACTGCCGCGCCGCGGGCTCGGATCCTTGGGGAGCCGCCAGCTGAACGTGGTCGAGGCCTACGATGTCCACGGCTCCAAGCTACCTGGAGGAGACGTCCCTCGACAGCTGCCTCAGCTGGTCGCCGCCGGCGCGGGGGCCACGTCCGCCGGGAGGAGCCGGGCCGCTCCGCGGCGACTGCGGACCAACAGCGCGGCGCACGCTCCCAGCAGCGACATCCCGGCCGCGGCGGCCAGCGCGGGGCGGAAGCCCGAGTCAAAGCTGGCGGCGCTGCCCAGGTGGCCGTTGGCCGTGAACACGGCCGTCGCGACCGCGATCCCGAACGCACCACCGAACCGCTGCAGGGTGCTGTTCGTCCCCGACGCCTTGCCGATGTCGGCCGGCCCCACTGCGCCGATGGCCGCTGCGGGCGTGGTCGGGATCACCATCGAGATGCCAACGCCGGCGATGATCAATGGGGTGACCAGGCTCACGTAGCCAACCCCGTCGGTCGCCTGAAGCGCGAACCAAGCCAGCCCGGCCGCCTGGAGCAACATGCCCGTGACCATGATCGGTCGCGGCCCGATGCGGTCCGAGAGCGCGCCGGCCACCGGAGCCACCACGATCGGGGTTGCAGTCCACGGCAGCAGTCGCAGGCCGGTCGACAGCGGCGAGTTGCCGAGCGCGAGCTGGAAGTACTGCGCGATCAGGAACGCCGCGGCCATGATCGTCGCCGTCATCAGGAACGCGGTGGCGTTGGCGGCTGCGAACGTCCGGTTGGCGAACAGGCGCGGCGGGAGCATCGGCGCCGGCGCGCGACGCTCCCAGACGACGAACGCGCTCAGCAACGCGACCCCCACGCTCAGCGTGACGAGTGTCTCTGGCCGGGCCCAACCGACCGACCCGCTGCGAACAAGCGCCCACACCAGGCTGACCGCCGCGGCTGTGACCGTGGCAAGGCCGGGGAGGTCGAGCGGGGAACGCGGCCCATGGGACTCGCTCAGCCGCACGCGGGCGAGGGCGATCGCCCCGGCGCCGATCGGCACGTTGACCCAGAAGATCCAGTGCCAGTCGATGCCTTGCGTGATCGCCCCGCCGATCACCGGGCCGCTCGCGACGGCAAGCCCGCCGATCGCGCCCCACATCCCGACCACCGCACCACGGCGCTCGGGGGGGAACGCGGCGGTCAGGATCGTCAGCGACAACGGCATCACCGCGGCCGCCCCCATTCCCTGGATCGCGCGCGCGGTGAGCAGCAGCCCCGCGCTGGGCGCCAGCGCGCACGCGGCCGACGCGACGGTGAACAACCCCAGCCCGGCGATGAACACACGGCGACGCCCCAGTCGATCGCCGAGCGCCGCGGCGGAGACGATTCCAGCGGCAAACGTCAGCGCGTACGCGTTGACGGTCCACTCCAGGGTCGGCACCCCGACCTTGAGGTCCCGCTGGATCGCCGGCAGCGCGGTCGCGACGACGAGTGCGTCGAGCGCGACCATGAAGAACGCAGTCGAGGTCAGCGCGAGGGTCCAGCGTGGAGAGAACTTGGTGGTCATCGGATCAGAGCTCCTGTGATCGGGTTCTGCTGAAAGAGACACGCCGCGGAGCCGAGACTGAGCGATGAATTTCTGGCACGGCTCGTGTCCCATCAAGCAATGGCTGGACGGCGGCCTCGCACGCGAGCGAAAGCCACAGATGCGAGCATTGAGCGGTGAGCACTTCGAGCCTCACGCGTGCCCGTGCAGGGGACCAGGCCGCGTTTCGCGAGCTGGCCGAGCCCCATCAGCGCGAGCTGCAAGTCCACTGCTACCGGATGCTCGGCTCTTTGCAGGACGCAGAAGACGCGCTTCAAGAGACGCTCATGTCGGCGTGGCGCGGGCTCGATAGGTTCGAGGAGCGAGCGTCGCTCCGGGCCTGGCTTTACCGGATCGCGACCAACCGCTGCCTGAACATGCTCCGCGACCGGGGGTTGCGACCGCGCGCCTCCGCGCCGGCGCTCCCGTTCGATCCACCACCGCCGACTCGGCTCGGCGAGCTCACCTGGCTCGAGCCATACCCGGACGAGCTGCTCGAGGGGATCCCCGACTCCACGCCGGGTCCCGACTCGCGCTACGAGACGCGCGAGGCGATCGGGCTCGCGTTCATCACCGCGCTGCAGCGCCTGCCACCGCGCCAGCGCGCCGCGCTGGTGCTCCGCGACGTGCTCGGATTTCGCGCCGCCGAAGTCGCGCAGGCGCTCGACACCTCGGAGGCGACCGTCAACAGCGCCCTGCAGCGCGCAAGATCTTCGCTCGAGCATCGCTTGCCACCGTCACGCGAACGCGCGCCGACGCCCGGCTCCGCACGCGAGCGCGAGCTCGCGGATACGTTCGCCGACGCGTTCGAACAGGGAGACATGGATAGCGTCGTCGCACTGCTGACCGAGGACGCGTGGGTCACGATGCCCCCGCAGCCGCTCGAGTACCACGGCCGCGAGACGATCGCAGCGTTCCTGCGCCACGCGGCATCCAGGCGGCACGCCGGCGGCCGCACGATCCTCGTGCCTACCCGCGCGAATGGCCAGCCCGCGTTCGGGCACTACTCGCTCGAACCGGGCAGCGAGCTCGCGCGAGGAACCGGGGTGCTCGTGCTGACGCTCGCCGAGGATCGCATCGCGATGATCACCCGGTTCGGCGGCGCCGAGCTGGTACGGCGCTTCGGCCTACCGCCGACGCTGTCCGGTGACGGATCGCGGACCATACGCTCGTGAGGACCGACGCCCACGATCTCCCGCTCGGCGCACGAGTCCAATGGACGGGCGCACGGCGGCCGGCGCGTACCGAGTTGAGGGGCTCATATGTCCTGCTGCGTCCTCCCAGCGCGAGCGCCGACGCCGAGCCGCTGTACGCGCTGACTCATCCGCCGACGGGCGACGCCTCGATCTGGACCTACATGCCCGACGGCCCGTACGAGAGCCCGGCTCAGCTGCGCCGCATGCTCGAGTGGACCGCGGAGTCGGACGATCCACTGTTCTACACGCTGGTCCGCCTGCCCGACCACCAGCCCCTGGGGCTTGCGTCCTACATGCGGATCGCTCCGGAGCACGGCGTGATCGAGATCGGACGGATCTGGTTTGGGCGCCCGCTCCAGCGCACCACCGCTGCGACGGAGGCGATCTATCTGCTGGCCCAGCACGCGTTCGACCAGCTCGGGTACCGGCGACTGGAGTGGAAGTGCGACGCGCTCAATGTCGCCTCCAGAAGCGCGGCCGAGCGTTACGGCTTCCGGTTCGAGGGCGTGTTTCGCAAGCACATGGTCGTCAAAGGGCGCAACCGCGACACCGCGTGGTACGCGATCACCGATGACGAGTGGCCCGCGATCCGCGGCGGCTTTGAGGCCTGGCTGGCGCGCGGGAACTTCGACGCCGCCGGCGGGCAGCGCCGTTCGCTGCGGGAGCTGATCGAGCGAGCACGGGGGTGAGCAGAGCGCCCGCGCCGCGGAGCGCTCATTCCAGCCACTCGGTGACTTTTGTCGGGTTGGCGTGAATACAGACGAGGCTCGAGCGTCCGGGTCCGTCATTGGTGAACTTGTGGGCCACGCCGGGAGGCGCGATGACGATGTCACCGGGCCCGGCGTGGTGGCGCTCCGCACCGAGCTCGAAGGTGACGTTCCCGTCCACGACGACCCAGGTCTCGTCGTACGGATGCCGGTGCAGGCGCGGCCCCTGGCCGGGCTGGCTGTGATCCAGGATCAGGCAGACACTCGCGCCGTGCTCGTCGCCATCGAGCTCTCCGTTCGGTAGTGCGCTGGCTTTGATGACTGGCATCGGCGGTCTCCTCATTGGCTTGGCTTCAGGCGGCTGCGCGCTCGGGTGGGGTACGGGAGCCAGACCGCGACCGCGCGGATCCGGGCGGGGCTTCGCCACGGCCGCGTAGCGGCTGCTCGCGCAGCAGTCCTACAGGCAGGAAGCCTACGAGCGCGATCGCGGCGGCGTGAGCCGGTTGCGCTTCGGCCTCTGGCCAGCGGGTAGCGGGGCGAGCCCGGACAGCCCATAACGATCACCGCGCCGGCGGCTCGGCCCCCAGTCGCAAGCGCGCCGACCGTCACAAATCGCCCACTGATCCCCGCTGCTCGGGGGGTGTGCTGTGATACCGCGACGATCCGGTGGCCAGCGGAACCACCCCTGAAAATCGGCGGGGGTGGTAGCGAATAACTGCTATCCACCAGGCCTGAATCCCCAGCGGGGCGGCGGGAGGCGGTCGCCGCGTCAGCGAGCCGCGCGCTACACTCGTTTCACGGAGCTTGTGCTCCGCCGATCACAGTGCCCGCGTTTCTCGCAGTTGTGCCTGTAGGCGCCCCTCCGTGTTTCGCAGCACATACCCTGGAGGGAACAAGATGGCTACAGGAACCGTGAAGTGGTTCAGCGACGACAAGGGCTTCGGCTTCATCACGCCTGATGACGACGACAAGGATCTGTTCGTCCATCACAGCGCGATCCAGGGCAGCGGCTTCAAGACGCTCGCCGAGGGGGCAAAGGTGAGCTACGACGCCGAGCAGGGTCCGAAGGGCCCGGCGGCGGCGAACGTCCGGCTCGTCTAGCACCGGGTCCAATTGGCCAGGTGGCGGGGCGCACGGCCGCCCCCCCGGAGTGCCAACAAGCTGCACGGCAAGGAAGGAGGACAGCCGTGGGATCCAGCGGCAAGAAGCGGACGACGGTGGCGAAGCTCAACCGCGAGAGCAAGCTTCGCGACAAGCGCGCCAAGAAGCAGGCGCGCCACGCCGCCCGTAGGCTGACTGCGGCGCGCGATGCCGCGGAGGGAGCGTCACGCCCCGAGGAGCTCGGCGGCTCGGACGTGACCGGCGGTGTCGTGTGAGCGCCGCCGCGGCTCCTTGGACCGCTGCCATCAGCGTTTACGCACGGCCGCGCCCGGCCCGCACGCTGCTCGACATCGCCACTTCGGTCGTGCCCTATCTGGGCCTGCTGGTCGCAACTGCGTTCGCCCTGGAGCTCTCGGGTTTCCTCGCGCTCGCTCTCGCGCCACTGACCGCCGGGTTCCTCCTGCGCACCTTCATCGTCTTGCACGACTGCGCGCACGGCTCCATGTTTCGCTCTCGCCGCGCGAACCGCGCCGTCGGCACCGTGCTCGGACTGCTGCTGTACACGCCGTTCGCGACGTGGGCGCACACGCACGCGGTGCATCACGCGACCGCCGGCAATCTCGATCGCCGGGGTACCGGCGATCTCCCGACGCTGACCGTCGAGGAGTACCTCGCACGGTCATGGCGCGGGCGGCTCGGCTATCGCTTGTTTCGTAACCCGATCGTCATGTTCGGGTTGGGGCCGATCCTGTCGTTCGTGATCCTTCCGCGACTCGTCCGAAAGGGCATGCGTCCGCGCATGCGGCGCGCGGTGATCTACACGAACTTGATCCTGCTGCTTCTCGTAGGGGCGGCCTGCGTGTGGATCGGCCCGCTGGAATACCTGCTGATTCAGTGGCCGGCGGCCTGGCTGGCCGGATCTGCCGGCATCTTCCTGTTCTATGTCCAGCATCAGTTCGAGGACGCGTACTGGGAGAGTGCGGACTCCTGGAGCTTCGCTGACGCCGCGATCCGCGGAAGCTCGTATCTGAGACTGCCGGCGATTCTGCGGTTCTTCTCGGGCAACATCGGCTACCACCACGTCCACCACCTCAGCACGCGTGTCCCGAACTACAACCTGCGCCGCGCTCACCACGCGATCGAACTGCTCCGCGACGTACCGGTGCTCGACCTGCGTACCGCCCTGCGCACCACGCGCCTGAAGCTGTGGGATGAGCGCCGCGGGAATCTCGTGACGTTCGCCGAGGCCCGCACGGCCTGAACTACAGTGCCCGACTAATGCAGCGGAGAGGGAGGGATTCGAACCCTCGATGGACGAAACCGCCCATACCGGTTTTCGAGACCGGCGCATTCAACCGCTCTGCCACCTCTCCGGTTTTCGCGCGTCGGAACGTTAGACGACTGCTGAAGCTGGCCCGCGCGCCGTTCGCCCTTCGGTGGGGCTCAGCGTCGCGGGGCGAAGAACGAGCGCAGCAGGTCCGCGCAGTCCGCGGCGAGTAGGCCCGACTGGACCTGAGGGCTGTGGTTCAGGCGGGGCTCGGCGAGCACGTTGAGCACGCTGCCGGCGGCGCCAGCCTTGGGGTCGGTGGTGCCGAACACCAGCCGGGGGATGCGCGCCAGGACGATCGCCCCGGCGCACATCGCGCAGGGCTCGAGCGTCACGTACATGACGCTGTCCAGCACGCGCCAGCTGCCGAGCGTGCGGGCCGCGTCGCGGAGCGCGATCAGCTCGGCATGGGCGGTTGGGTCGCTGCGCAGCTCCCGCTCGTTGTGGCCGGTCCCGATCACCTCCCCTTCGCGCACCACCAGGGCCCCGACGGGGATGTCGTCGTGCGCGAGCGCGCGGGTCGCTTCGCGGAGCGCCATGCGCATGAAGTACTCATCGCGGGGAAAGAAGTGCGAGCTCACTGGCGAAAGTGAAGGGGCAGTGTCGATAGCTTCGGAAGTGAAACTTTCCGCTTCCGATCATGTCTTAAGCATCTGCCACCAGTCTGCGCGCAGCAGGCTCGGCCTCCAACCGTGCGTCTCCGACCACACATCCCTCGACTTGCCGCCGCGCTGACCGCCGCGGTGGCGTTGTTGGCGGGTGACACGATCGGCGGCGGGACGGCGCTCGCCGCCGACTACGTGCCGGGCGTGGTGATCGTCGGCTACAGCTCACAGCCGGCGCAGCAGATCACGGCGGCGATCGCGATGCGGATGGGCGCTCGCGCGGTCGGACCACCGCCGGCGGCGCACGAGCAGCTGCTGCGGTTGGCCCCCGGGCAGAGCGTGATCGGCGCGATCGCCCGCCTGCGCCGTGAGCCTGGGGTCGCCTTCGCGGTGCCGGACTTCATCGCCCACGCGGCCGGCCCCTGGTATCCGAACGACCGCGGCTCCAGCCACCGGGCGCGCGGATGGGAGGCGATGCAGTGGAACTTTCTCCCGGCAGCCGGAGTCAATGCCCCGGGTGCCTGGGGGAACCTGCTCGCCGATCACCGGCCGGGCGGACGGGGCGTCGTGGTCGCGGTGCTCGATACCGGCGTGGCGTACAGAGACTGGCATCAGTTCCGCAAGTCGCCGGACTTCGGCGGCACGCGGTTCGTCGCTCCGTATGACTTCATCGAGGGCAATCGCTTCCCGCTCGACCGCAACGGCCATGGGACCGT
Organism: Solirubrobacterales bacterium; assembly: GCA_019240015.1. Taxonomy (GTDB): domain Bacteria; phylum Actinomycetota; class Thermoleophilia; order Solirubrobacterales; family Solirubrobacteraceae; genus Palsa-465. The sequence continues at coordinate 38,397 of JAFAZB010000231.1, read as the reverse complement.
GGTCGCCGGCGTGGTCGCGGAGGCGACCAACAACGGCTTCGGCCTGACCGGTCTGGCCTACGGAGCCGCGGTGATGCCGGTGCGCGTGCTCGACGACGCCGGCGACGGGGACGAGGTCACGATCGCGCGCGGGATCCGGTATGCCGTCGCTCACGGCGCCCAGGTGATCAACCTGAGCCTGGAGTTCTCGCCCGACGAGGTGACCAGCGGCGCGGCGATCCCCGACATCGTCAACGCGATCAGCTTCGCCCACACCCGGGGCGTCGTGGTGGTCGCCTCGGCGGGCAACGACCGCACCAACGAGCTCGCATACCCCGCCCGAGCCCCGGCGGTGATCTCGGTCGGCGCCACTACCCGGGACCGTTGCCTGGCGCAGTACTCCAATGGCGGCGCCGGCCTCGACCTGGTCGCCCCCGGCGGCGGGCCCGACGCATACATGCCCGGCGACCACGACTGCCATCCCAATCGAAGCTTGCCCCCCGTCTACCAGTTGACGCTGCTCGACCCGCAGCTGCACCCGGACGAGTTCGGCTATCCAGGCATCTACATCGGCACGTCGATGTCCTCGCCGGAGGTGGCGGCTGCGGCAGCGCTGGTGATCGCGAGCAGGGTGCTGGGACCGCATCCCACCCCTGACCAGATCCTGCAGCGGCTCGAGCAGACCGCCGAGCCGCTCGGCGACACGATCCCGAACGAGAGCTACGGCTACGGGCTGCTCGACGCCGCCGCCGCCACCGCGCGGCCGTGAGGACGCCGCGCCGGGGGCGCTAGGTGGTGCGAACGATCAGCACCGAACAGGGCGCGTGGTGCGACACCTTGTTCGGCACCGAGCCGAGCAGAAACCTGGTGGCGCCGGTCATCCCCTTGTTGCCGACGATGATCAGCTCTACGCGCTGCTCCTCGGCGACGTCGAGAATCGCGTCGGCCGCGTCGCCTTGCCGAGCGAAGGTCTCGACCTGCTCCACGCCCTCGGTCCGGGCCTGCTGCTCAGCGGACTCGAGCAGCGCCAGCACGTCCTGATGGGGATTGATCATCCACTCCAGATCCTTCGGCACCTCCACCCGCGCGCTCCGCAGGCGATGCTCGGCGATCGGTTCGTAGGCGCTGACGATCTGAAGCTTGGCGCCCAGCGCGCCCGCGAGCGCAATCGCGTGCGAGACCGCCGTCGAAGCGGTCTCCGAGCCGTCGGTCCCGACGAGGATCGAGCCGAACATGGCAAGGACTGTACTGGGCTGATTACACCAGTTTTGTGATCGCGATCACCATGCCCGCGAGGACGAAGATCACGATCGCCACCTGGGTCCAGATCAGGAACCGCGGCATGTGAGGCAAAGCTATCGTCCTGGCATGCCAGAGCCGTCCAGTCCGGCGCTGAAGGCGGTCAGCGATGCCGTGCTGGCGGTCGCGAGCGAGCTATCGGTCGACGAGGTCCTCCAGCGGCTGGTGGACCGTTCGCGCGAGCTCGTCCAGGCACGCTACGCCGCGCTCGGCATACCTGACGGCGAAGGCGGCTTCCGGCGCTTCCTGGTGGCCGGCATGAGTGACGAGCTGGTCGCCGCGATGGGGCCCCTGCCGAGGACGCACGGGATGCTCGGCGCGATGCTCGAGACCGCCGAGCCCTACCGCACCGAGGACATCCACGAGGACCCCCGGTTTCGAGGGTGGTGGCCACGCCAGCACCCCGACATGCGCTCGTTTCTGGGGGTCCCGATCGTGGTCCGCGACCAGGTGATCGGCGCCTTCTACCTGACCGAGAAACAGGGCGGCGCGTCGTTCGATGCGACCGACCAGGAGCTGATCGAGCTGCTGGCCGCGCACGCCGCGATCGCGATCACCAACGCTCGCCTGTACGAGCGCAGCCAAGAGCTGACGATCCTCTCGGAGCGCAACCGGCTCGCGCTCGAGCTGCACGACGTCGTCAGCCAGAAGCTGTTCAGCCTCAGTTTGGGGGCGGACTCGGCCGCCACCCTGCTCGAGCGCGATGTGGTGGCCGCCCGCGCCCAGCTGCACCGGGTGCGGGAGCTGGCGCGGGAGGCGCTCGATGAGTTGCGCACGCTGATTCTCGGCCTGCGGCCACCCGAGCTGGAGCGTGATGGCCTCGAGGGCGCGTTGCGCAAGGAGGTCGAGATGCTGAGCCGTGTTCACGGGATCGAGATCGAGCTCCGCGCGCCCGCCGCGCGCAGTCCGGCCCGGGACAGCGATCTCGCGGTGCTGCGGATCGTTCACGAAGCGCTCCACAACGCGATCCGCCATGCCCGCGCCGCGAACGTCGCCGTGACGCTCGAGCACCACGACGGCACGCTGGTGGTGGAGGTCACCGACGACGGGGTGGGCTTCGACCCGCAGAGCACGGACGCCCGCTCGCGGCATCTCGGTCTCACCTCGATGGAGGAACGCGCAAGCGAGCTCGGGGGCAGCTTGGAGATTCGCTCGGCGCCCAATGCGGGGACCAGGGTGCGGCTGGAGCTGTCCGATCCGGCCCCCGCGGGCACGAGGAGATGAGCGGCGATCCGATCCGGGTGCTGATCGTCGACGACCACGCGGTGGTCAGGGAGGGCTTGCGTACGTACCTCGCGCTTCAGCACGGGATCGAGGTGGTGGGCGAGGCCGGCGATGGCGAGGAGGCGGTCGAGCAGGCGACCCGGCTCGAGCCCGACGTGATCCTGATGGACCTCGTGATGCCGCGCCGTGACGGCCTCAGCGCGATGCGCGCCCTGCGCGGGCGTGCGCCGCGCAGCCGCGTGATCGTGCTCACGAGCTTCCTCGATGACGATCGGCTGATGCCAGCGATCGAGGCGGGCGCGGCGGGTTATCTGCTCAAGAACGTCGACCCGAGCGAGCTCGCCCGGGCGGTCCGAGCCGCCCACGCCGGCGGAGCGATGCTCGATCCAGCTGTCACCGCTGCGCTGATGCAAACGCTCTCAGGGCGGCCCCACTCCCCGCCGGCGGAGCGCGGCCGCCTCACCGGGCGCGAGCGCGAGGTGCTCGAGCTGATCGCGGCCGGGCAATCCAACAAGCGGATCGCGCTGACGCTGGGGATCTCCGAGAAAACCGTCAAGACCCACGTCGGCCACCTGCTGGCGAAGCTCGAGGTCGCCGACCGAACCCAGGCGGCGCTGCTGGCCGTCCGCGAGGGTCTAATCGACCAGCGGTCCTAGGACCAATTACCGCTGGAAACCGGGACCGCTCGAGGCGTAGCGTGAGCAGGGTGCCACGCGCAATCATCACCGGAGCGTCCCGAGGCTTGGGGCTGGAGCTGGCGCGCGCGCTCGCGGCCAGGCAATGGGCGCTGGTGCTGGATGCCCGCGGGGCCCCCGACCTCGAGCTGGTCACCCGCGAGCTCGGGGCGATCACGGAGGTAGTGGCGATCTCAGGCGACGTCAGCGATCCGTGGCATCGCGAGGCGCTCGCCGAGGCCGGCGGCGAGCGGCTTGACGCGCTGATCAACAACGCCAGCACGCTCGGTCCAAGCCCGCAGCCGCGGCTCCTGGATTACCCGCTCGCCGAGCTCGAGCGCGTGTACCGGGTCAACGTGCTCGCGCCGCTGGCGCTCTCGCAGCTGGTCGTAGCGCAGATCGCGCCGGGCGGCTGCATCGTCAACGTGACCTCCGACGCGGCGGTCGAGCCGTACGAGGGCTGGGGCGGCTACGGGTCCTCGAAGGCGGCGCTCGAGCAGCTCTCGGCGATCCTCGCGGCCGAGCATCCGGCGCTCAGGGTCTATGCCGTCGACCCTGGGGACATGCGGACCGAGATGCACCAGCAAGCGTTCCCCGGCGAGGACATCTCAGATCGTCCGCCGCCGCAGGCGAGCGTTCCGGGCCTGCTCGCGCTGATCGAGGGCCGGAGGCCAAGCGGTCGCTACCGCGCCAGGGACATGACGCTCGCCGAGGTCTCGGCTTGAGCGCGCTGTCGTTCGAGCTGCCCGAGTCGCTCGAGGCCCGAGAGCCACCCGAGGCTCGGGGCCTCGAGCGTGACGACGTCAGGCTGCTGGTGTCCAGGCGCGCGGAGCAGCGGATCGAGCATTCAAGCTTCCGAGAGCTGCCGGAGCTGCTCCGACCCGGTGACGTGGTGGTTCTCAACGTCTCGGCGACGCTGCGGGCCGCCACGGCGGGCCGCAGCGGGGACGGAACCGCGCTCAGGGTCCACATCTCAGGGCCCGCCCCCGGTCTCAGCGAGGACTGGCGGATCGTCGAACTGCGCACCGCGGACGGGTCCCGACCGCTGCGCTCACGGGCCGGGGATCGGATCCTGCTGGAGCACGGCGCGGCGACGTTCGAGCTGATCGCACCGTACGCGTCGAGCGCACGGCTGATGCTCGCCCGGCTCGTAGGTCGTGAGCGCCTGGATGAGTACCTGGCACGCCACGCGACGCCGATTCGCTACGGGTACGTGGCCGACGGGCGGCCGCTGAGCGACTACCAGAATGCCTACGCGAGCGTTCCCGGAAGTGCCGAGATGCCCAGTGCCGGCCGCCCGTTCACGCCTCGCTTGCTGACGAAGCTGATCGGCCGCGGGGTCCTACTGGCCACGATCACGCTCCACACCGGGGTGTCATCCCCCGAGCGCGACGAGCCGCCGCTGCCTGAACGCTACGAGGTGCCCGAGCCGACCGCGGCCCTGGTGAGCGCCGCGAGGGCCTGGGGCGGGCGCGTGATCGCGGTTGGTACGACCGTGGTCAGGGCACTCGAGACGGTGGCGCGCCCCGACGGGATGCTCGAGGCGGGCTCGGGATGGACGGAGCTGGTCGTGGCGCCGGAGCGCCCGCTGCGAGCCGTCGACGGTCTGATCACCGGCCTGCACGAGCCAAACGCCCCGCACCTGCGCCTGCTCGAGGCGGCGGCAGGGAGAGCGTTGCTCGCTCTGTCCTACCGAGAGGCGCTCGCGCACGGATACCTCTGGCACGAATTCGGCGACAGCCATCTGGTGCTGCCGTAGGCAGCCAGACGGCTGTCGCCGGTTTGCCGTGCCTGTCAGGCCGCGACCAGCGCGTCGAACCGGACCGGGACGCCGCGGGCGATGGCCAGCACCGGCGAAGTGGCCTCCTCGATCGCGTTCTGCGCCTGGGCGGTGAGCATCAGTCGGCCGTCCGGCGCCTCGGAGCGAGAGCCGACCACCAGTAGATCCACCCGGGGCTCGTCCCGGGTCAGCTTCGCGTCCAGGGCAGCGGCGAGCTCGCGCGCGGTCTCGATCGCGGCGTCGTCGCCGGGGACGGCGAGCACGCCGATCGTCCTGATCTGGGGAGTGCGCTCACCGCGGTAGTTGGCCGGGGCGAAGGCGAGCGCGGCCGGGCCGCCCTCGAGCAGTGTCTGGGCCGAGCGCCCGGGGGCGACATGGCCCGCGGCGGTGCGGTAGTCCGAGCCGAACACGACCACGTCGGCGCCCTGCTGCTCGGCGAGCCACTTCAGCCCCTCGCCGGTCGAGCCGCTGACGACGACCCTGCGCTCCACGTCGGGATCGCCGATCCACCGCGCCCCGCGGTCGAGCAGCGCTTCGGCCTCGTGCTCTTCGAGCTCTTCGCGCTCGCGCTCGGCTTGGGTGGAGTGACGGACGTAGGCGAGCGTCAGCTGCGCGCCGGCCGCCGCCAGCACCCGGCCCAGCATCAGCGCGTCGTGGTCGTTGGGGGTGTCGTCGTAGGAGACGATCGCGGTGGTTGCCATGTGAAGCTCCTGCCTTGTGGGTTTCGCTCTCGGTGGTTATTCGCGGTCAGGATCGCACCCGCCTGCTATCAGGACTAATGAAGTTCGTCATCGATCAGATAAGATTTGCTAATGCGAGCCCTCGGCCCCCAAGACCCGTGACGAGATGTTGAACCTGGGCCGTCTGCAGGTGCTCTGCGAGGTCATCTCACGTGGGTCCTTTTCTGCCGCGGCCGAGGCGCTCTCCTACACGCAGTCGGCGGTGTCCCAGGCGATCGCGCGCCTCGAAGCCGAGACCGGAACGACGCTCGTGGTGCGCGACCGCCGCGGTGTCCGACCCACCGCGGCCGGCGCCACGCTGGTGGAGCACGCTGAGTCCATCTTCGCCGAGGTCCAGGCCGCCGAGGCCGACCTGGCGGCGGTGCTCGGGACTCGCGCGGGAAAGCTGCGGGTGGCCTCGTTTCCCTCCGCCGGCGCGACCCTGATGCCGCTCGCGGTCGCGCAATTCCGTGAGCGCCACCCTGGGGTGGCGCTGTCGCTCGCGGAGGGAGAGCCCGAAGAGGTCGCGCCCCGATTGCGCGCCGGCGAATTCGATCTGGCACTGCTGTTCGAGTTTCCAGGCGCCCGAGAGCGCCCTGGGGACGGGCTGCGCTCGGTGACGCTGCTCGAGGATCCGATGCACGTCGCGCTCCCGGCGGAGCACCCGCTCGCGTCAAAGCGCGCGCTTACGCTCGCAGACCTCGAGGGCCAGCAATGGGTCCAGACATCGTCGGCCAGTCCTTGCGCCCGGCACGTGGTGCGGTCGTGCCTCGCGGCCGGATTCGAGCCCAACGTGACCTTCGAGAGCGATGACTACGAGACGATCCAGGGACTGGTCGCGGCCGGGGTCGGGGTGGCGCTGATCCCGCGGCTGGCGCTGACCCGGGTCCATCACGGGATCGTGGTCCGGGCGCTGGCGCCTCGCAGCCCCGCGCGCAAGGTGACCGCGGCGACGCTGGCCAAGCCAGGGGTAGTGCCGGCCGCGAGGGCGATGATCCGAGTGCTCTCCGAGGTGGCGACCCGCTATGAAGGCGACGCGCTGACGGTCGCGGCCTGACCCATCGGAGCGCTCACGCGGGCCGGGAGAGCGCGCTAGCGAGCTCCTCGGGACGACGCCCCACCACCAGCGGCCGGATCATGCGCACCATCGGGCCGCGGGCGAGCGCTCCGACAGGCCCGGGGTCGAGCGCGAGCGAATAGGTCGCTTTGGTCCGGCCAGGGCCGAGCGCCTCGAGCTCCCAGGACCCATCCAGCGAGCGCAGATCCTCGGAGCGCACGAGCGTCCATGAGAGTCGGTGCGGCGGCTCGTAGGAGAACCTGACCGTAACCAGCGCCTTCACCAGCTTCACGTCGTTCAGCGTCTCGCACACGCTGGCACGACCCTCCTCGTCGCGCTCGAGGACGTCCATCCGCTCGAGCCCACGCTGCCAGCGCGGCGCCGCTTCGACGTCCTCCACCAAGGCCCAGCAACGCTCGATCGGCGCATCGATCTCGCCCCGGGACGATCCGCTGAGGACGGACATCAGGGGGCGCAGGCTAGCGGTCGCGAGTCGCGCGGCCGCTATCTGCCCGGCTTGAGCCTCACTCCCAGCAGCGAGCTGCCGTTGTCGGAGTCGATCATCCCCAGTGTCAACATGACGCCCCGGCGGTTGTGCTTGCGGGCGCGGGAGAGCATGCCGAAGCTCCCATGCAGGGAAGGGAAGGAGACCGACACGCGCACGAGCCCCACCGCGCGGCGCAGCCTGATCACCATCGTCCCGTGCGACAGTGCGGCGGTGAACCGCAGCCGCTTCACGCCCGGGGAGCTGACGGTCACGTGACGGGTGCCGCCGAACCGCAACCCCCCTGGCAGCGAGAGCCTGATCGTCTGGATCGAAGGTGCCCCGCGCCCGGCGGTGAGCGTGAAGGAGAGCCTTGGGCGCCCGCTCCCCAGACCCGTGAGCGACACGCGCGAGGTTTTGGGCGCCTGTCCCACCGACCACGGGAAGACCGCCCTGCCGCTGGCCCCCTGGGCGTCCTGACCGGTGATCGTGACCCAGAAGGTCCCGACCCGCTGAGGCTTGCCGATCACTTCACCGCTCGCGCCCCCGATCGACAGCCCCGGAGGCAGTCCGATCGCGTGGTAACTCACCGTGGCGCCGCGAATGTCGGCGGCCCGCACCCGGAGGCTGATCGATGCGCGCAGCGTGGAGCGCTGACCGCCGGGGTTGGTCACCCTGACCGTGTCAGGACACATGCTCGCGGCCAGCGCGGCGCCGTTGGGCGTGCCGAGCCCGGATGCCATGTCGTAGCCCGGGCCGGCCGCGTACTTGCCCCCGTTGGTCTGCGTGAAGTCGTTGTTGCCGGACGCCACGTCGTTGAAGTCGTTGCCGTACGCGCCGGCGGCTGCTCGGTAGAGCGCGGGATCGGCGAATCCGATCGCAGATCCCCCGCAGGGGCGCGACGCATTGGCGAGCGCGATCAGCGCCGCCCACACGGGCGCCGCACCGCTCGTGCCGCCGATTCCCTGCCAACCCGTCGGCTGACCGAAGCCGGCGCTGCCGGCCCCGTTCCAGTAGATCAGGTAGCCGGTGCTGGGATCGGCGTCGGCGGAGACCTCGGGTACCTCCCGGCACAGGCCTCCCGGGTTGCCGCAGCTCGCCCCCGAGGAGCTCGCCTGCACCACGTGCAGCGAGGAGGGCGCCTGGAGCTGGTAGGAGGGCATCGGCCAGAAGGCAGACAAACCGCCGCCTCCGGCCCCGCCGCCGAGCGCACCGACCAGGCCGCCGCCGTTGTTCCAGACCGACTCGGTGGGGCGTGGGCCGAGCTGCGAGAGACTGGTCCCGCCGACCCCGGTCGCAAACGGCTGGCTAGCGGGATCATCCACGGCCAGCGCGGAGTTCGGGGTTCCGCTGCCGCCGTTGCAGTCCTCTGAGCCCTCGTCGCCGGCCGCCGCGATCAGCGACTGGCCCTGCACCGCGGCCTGCTCGAACAGCGTGTTCTCCGCGTCGGCGGTGCCGGCGCCTTGGGCGGCCTCGCACTGGCCCCAGGAGACCGTGATCACCTGGGCGCGGTCCTGGTCGATGATCGTGCTGAAGGTGTCGTATGGCCCCGACCCCGGAGCGCCCGAGTTCATGTTCGGCCCCTGGTAGACCAGCAATCTGGCCCCCGGCGCGAGCCCGATCAGGTTCTCGATGTCGAGCGCCGCCTCGCCCGACCCCGCTCCGCTGCCGGCGCCGCCGTCCACGGGGATGTAGGAGATCGAGGGGTGGATGCCGTAGCACGCTGCGTACGCGGAGATGTCGCCTGAGTCGTTCGGTTCGAGCTCGTACACGGCGATCGTTTGCCCCGCGCCCAGGTCGCCGGCGCCGTACAGCCCGGCGAAACCGTACGCCGAAGCGATCTGGTCGGCGGTGTGTGCCTGCTGGCTGGAGCTGGCCGACTGGGCGGCTCCACACGGCTGCGGGCCCCCCGTCGCCACGTGCGGGTGCGACGCCAGCGGACCAGCCCCCAGCCCGGACCCGAGCGCGGTGCTCAGCGCCGGGCGCCGTCCTGGGCGCACCAGCAAGGGCCGAGGGGCGGACAACGTGCTGAGGCCGACCACCGCCTGCACCGAGCGGGCCACGCCGGCGTCGAACGAGGGCGCAGCCGTGCTCGCGACGGCGGCCTTCCCGCCGGGGAGCGCCAGCCTCAAGAACGTCAGCGAGAACGCGCGCTCCAGCTGTCCGGCGGTGGCGGTGACAGGGATTGAAAGCGAGCTCGGACTGACCGGGCCCGGCCTCAGCCCGTGCGCCCGCAGCGATGCCTGCACTGCCCTGACCTGCGCCGGCGCGGCTCCGTAGCGCTGCGCGAACTGCGCCGGCGAGAGATAGTCGCGGTAGACCCCCGAGCCGGGCGTGGAGACGGCTTCTGCGTAGCCGGCGAGCCCGCCGGGGTCGCGCGGCAACAGCGCGACCGTTACGTGCATCGGAGCCCCAGCGGGCAGCGCGCCGAGGACGGTCGCGCCGGCGGGGACGGCGGGCTTGCGCCCGATTCGCACCAACCCCAGCGGCGCCGCGGAGGCGCCCGGCAAAACCAGCGCAGCGCCAAGGCACGCGCATGCGCACGCCCGCGTCAACGCTCTCCGCGATGCTCCTGCCATGGGGCTCCGCAAGGCTAGCGCCCGTGCCCGCCGTCTGCGTCAGATCTCGGCGAGGAGACCATCACGAACCAGCCGTCGCTGTGCAAGACGGTCCCGCCGCCCAGCTCCGCGGCGAGAGCGTGCGGGTCGAAGTAGCGCTTATAGACCTCATAGCGCGACCCATCGTTAAGGACCCGCTGTTGCCATTCCGCTGGCCCACGGTCCGCCCGCACCGCAGCGTCGACGACCACCAGCTCGGGGGCGACCCGACGCGCCTGCGCGAGGAACCTCGCGCGCTGCTTGCGCTGGAGATGACCATAGAAGTGGCCGGTGAACACGCGATCGAACGAGTCAGCGGCGAACGGGAGCGCGAGCGCATCGCCCTGCACCAGCTCGGCGTGGGGGACGCGCCGCCGGGCAATCGCGAGCATCCGCTCACTCTGATCGAGCGCGGCGAGCTCGCCTCGCAGGTGACGGGTCAGGAAGCCGGTTCCGCAGGCCACATCGAGCGTGCGCGCGGCCGGCAGCTCACTGATTGCCCGCTCGAGCTCGCGCACGGCGCGATCCCAATCCGGCCGCTCGATCCCTTCGAAGCGCCCCAGCCCGAGGTACCACTCGTCGTACTCGGGAGCCCGCGCGTCGTAGTACGTCTTCACCCGCGCATCTTGTCAACTTGACGATGGTTCACTTCGAGCTCGTGGCGCGCGAACGGAGGCTTGCGTTTGGCGAGGTGGCCCAGCTCTACGACCGCCGGCGGCCGTCGTATCCCCGCGCGCTTGTCGCAGACGTGCTCGAGCTGGCGGGCCTGGATCGGACCAGCCGCGTGCTCGAGGTCGGCGCCGGCACCGGCAAGGCGACCGTGCTGTTCGCGCCAAGCGGCGTATCGCTGCTGGCGCTCGAGCCGAGCCCGCCGATGGCGGCGCTGGCCCGGCGCCAGTGCGCCCGGTTTGCAAACGTGGAGATCGAGGAGAGCGAGTTCGAGCGCTGGGAGCCTGGCGGGTCTCGCTTTCAGCTGCTCTACGCGGCCACGGCGTGGCACTGGTTGGAGCCGGAGCTGCGCTACCGAAAAGCCCGATCGCTACTGCGCCCGGGTGGCCTGTTGGCGGCGTTCTGGAACCGCCCCGACTGGGCCGCCTCACCGCAGCGCGACGCGTTGCGCGAGGCCTACCGCCGCGCGGCTCCGGAGCTGCTCGCGGACGGACCGATGCACCCGGGCCACGACCTCAGCCACGAGCTGCTCGGTGACTGGAGGCGCGAGATCGAGCAGGCGCCTGGGCTCGCCCGACCCCAGACGCGTGACTACAGGTGCACCTACGAGTACTCGGCCGCCGAGTACGCCGAGCTGCTCCAGACCCACTCCGATCACCTGCTGCTGCCCGAGCCGCGTCGTCGGCGGCTGCTGTCAGGGGTGGCCAGCGTGATCGAGCGCAACGGAGGGACGCTGCGGATCGACTACGTAACGCGGCTGTGCCTGGCGCGCGCCTGCTGATCCGGCCGGGAGCTCACAACTCGAGTTGCTGGAGCGCCGACAGGTAGGCCTCCGAGAACGACGGAAACTGGGCCACCGTGTCCATCAGCACCTCGAGCTTGACCTCGGCGCGAATCGCCAGCCCCGCCTGGTGAATCCACTCGCTCGCCAGCGGCGCCACCGCCCAGGCTCCCAGCAGCACCCGCCGGTCTCGGTCGGCGATCACGCTCAGCTCGCCGTGCGGATCCTGCTCGTAGGTGTAGGGCCGCGCGATCGAGCCGGGCAGCTCGATCCTCGCCACCGCGACGTCGTGGCCGGCCTCTCTGGCCTGGAGCTCCGTCAGCCCAACCGCGGCAACTTCGGGGTCGGTGAAGATCACGCGGGGGATCGCTCGGTAGTCGGCGGGCACGGGGCGTCCGCGCATGTCGCTCATCGCGATCCGCGCCTGGTACTTGGCGGTGTGGGTGAACAGCATCGTGCCGGTGCAGTCGCCGGCCGCCCACACGCCGTCCGCGACGCGGCAGTGCTGGTCGATCGGCACGGCTCGCGGGGCCGCGTCGAGGCCGATCGTCTCGAGGCCGATCCCCGAGCTCCGGGGCCGTCGTCCCACCGCGACGATCAGCCGCTCGCCATGCAGCTCTCCGCCGCCCTCTAGGCTGACCACCCGGTTGGCGCCGTCGCGGCGGACCGACTTTGCCTGGACGCCCACCCGCACGTCCACGCCATCGGCGCGCAGGTGCTCGGCGAGCAGCTCCGAGACTCGGGGATGCTCGCGCTGGGCCAACCGGTCGGCGCCCTGGAGCAGTGCCACCTCGGAACCGAATCGCCGTAGGAACTGTGCCAGCTCGATCCCCACCGGGCCGCCTCCGATCACCACCGCGCTGCGCGGAATCTCCTCGAGCGCCGTCGCCTCGCGATTGGTCCAGTAGCCGGCGTCGGCGAGCCCGTCGAGCGGTGGGATCACCGCCTCCGAGCCGGTGGCGATCAGGATCGAGCCCGCCTCCAGCCGGTCGCCGGCCACCTCCAGTCGCCGACGCCCGGCCAGGCGCCCTTGGCCCCGCAGCACGGTTACCCCGAGCTCGCCGTAGCCCTCGGCACGCCCCGAGTCATCCCCGGCCGAGGTCATGTAATCCCTGTAGCGCGCGAGCGCAGGCCAGTCGAGCGCGGCCTTGTGGACGCCGGCAGCCCGCTCGCTCTCTCCCCGCAGCTCGGTCGGGCGCAGCAGCGTCTTGGTGGGGATGCACGCCCAGTTGGAGCACTCGCCGCCGATCAGCTCCTGCTCGATCAGCGCCACCTTGCGGCCCTCCCGGGCGAGCGCGTTGGCGGCGTGCTCCCCGGCCGGCCCGGCGCCGAGGATCGCCACATCGAAGCGGTTGGCCATGCATCCGACACACTACGCGGAAATGAGCTCCACGCTCAGCGCAGGGGCCGTTGTCGAGGTGCTCGCGCGTTTGGAGGCGCTCGGCCAGTCCCAGGACGGTCCCGCCAGGCGGAAGGTGAGCGATGCGGAAGCCACCCGCGGCAGCAGGATCTACGGCTCCGAGCGGGGGCCGGCTCTACGGCGACGCGCCGCTATCGATCGCCCCTGAGGTCGGAGCGCTGCTATACGCCGTGGTGCTGGCCAGCGGCGCTCTCACGATGGTGGAGTTCGGGGCTTCGTATGGCTACTCCACGATTCATCTCGCCGCCGCGCGACGCGACCTCGGGTCCGGCCACCTGATAACGACTGAGCTGGTGCCGGAAAGGGCTCAGGTCGCGGCGGAGAATCTGACGCGGGCGGGCCTCGCGGACCTCGTCGAGTTGCGCGTCGACGACGCACTGGAAACCTTGTGCGACTTGGGGGCGGGAGTCGAGTTGCTGTTCCTGGACGGCTGGAACGACCTCTACTTGCCAGTGCTGGAGCTGCTGCAGCCGAGCCTGGCGACGGGCGCGCTGGTGGTGGCGGATCTGAGCCGGGACGATCCTCATCTGGCGCGCTACCGAGCTCGGGTCTGCGGCCCCGACGCTCGCTATGTGTCGATCGAGCTCCCACTCGATGAGGGCGTGGTCATCTCGAGGCTGGCCACGTGACCCTCGAACGTGCCTGCACGAGAACCCAAATTGCCTCGGCCTGGAGCGAAATGGGTGTTCGAGCATCTATGCAATGCACGAGCACCCAAGTAGGGGAGCGCGCGGGCCAGTTTGGGTTCTCGGACAGGTTCGCGCTGGGCAGGTCCAGGTACAGGCCCGCGGACGCATCGACCCGCGGTACTGCCGTGCGTCCGCGCGGCCCACGGGCCCACGGCGCCCACGGTGCGCGGCCCACGCGGCACGCGGCCCACCGCCACGCCCCGACCGCTAGCTACCAACCCGCTCCACCAGGGCCCTTGGCGAGCGGGCGAGGATCAGGGCGGCGGCGCCCAGCACCTCCGCGCGATCGCCGAGCGCCCCGGCCGTCACGCTGACCGAGCGCGCCGCCGGGGCGACCGCGTGGCGGGCGATCGCGAGCCGGATCGGTTCGAGCAGCACCTCCCCCGCGCGAGCGAGGTCGCCGCCGACTACGACCAGCTCCGGGTTGAGCGCGTTGACGAGCATCGAGAGTGCCCGCCCCACCGCCTCACCGGCGTCCGCGACCGCAGTGCGGGCGCCGCGGTCCCCGCCGGCGACCAGCTCGAGCAGCGTTGCCACGGACACCGATTGGCCGGTGCTCCGCTCCAGCAGGGCGGCGACCGCCACCGGGCTGGCCACGGTTTCCAGGCAACCACGGTTGCCGCAGCGGCAGATCGGACCGGCCGGATCGAGCAGCACGTGTCCGACTTCGCCGGCGACTCCCAGCACCCCTTGGTAGGGGCGGCCGCCGAGGATCAAGCCTGCGCCGATGCCTGCGGAGAGCCGGATGTAGATCACGTCTTCGACGCCGCGCGCGGCACCGAATGCTTTCTCGCCGAGCGCGCCGACGTTGGCGTCGTTCTCGAGCTGCACCGGGGTGCCCAGCCGCGCCTGCATCTCGGCCGCGGGCCGCAAGCCATGCCATCCAGGCAGGATGCCGTTGGCCTCGAGCTCGCCGGTGAGGTGGTTGATCGGCGCCGCCAGCCCCATGCCGACGCCGACCAGGCGATCGCGCTCGATGCTGGCCGTCCGCAGCGCGCCGCGGACGAGCTCGTGGGCCAGGTCGAGGCTCTCCACGGGCGCGTGGTCGACCTCCGCCGGTGACCACTCGTCGACCACCGGCTCGCCCGATAGGTCGCACACGGCGACGCGAATGTGCTGGTGGCCGAAGTCCAGACCAACCGCGAACGCCGCGCCGGGTACCAGCGACAGCGACATCGGCGGCCTCCCGCTGGCCCGCGGGGCCTCCTCGGCCAGGCCGGGCTCCGATCCGTCGCCAGCCCCCTCGTGCTCCGCGACCACCCCCGCCCGCCCGAGCTCGTCGACCAGCGTCGAAACGGTCGCGCGGGACAGCCCGGTGCGACGGGCCAGGTCGGCTCGTGTGGACCCGGGATGACGGTAGAGCGTCTCCAGCACCCGGAGGCGATTCATCTGGCGAGGTCCGAGCGAGGCGACGTCGTCCTTCATCTGATGATGATCAACCACGGTGAGACAGAATCTACCGCCGGTTCAGGACGGATGCATCGGCTTTTGCTTGGTGCTCAGCGGTTTGCACGGCCCAATTTGTCATAACCGGGTTGACTTTTGCCTAACCTCGACGTAATGTGGCGCTGTCCAGTTGGGAGGAGCGCGCGTGAGAGACGACGGTGAGGCGGGGGCCTGGAAGGTCACGATCCTGGGCTTGCGGGTGAACCTGCGAATCGTGGTGACGATCGCGGCGGTCGCCGGTTTGGCGGTGCTGTACGGGACCGTGGGGGCGTCGGGGCGGACCCGCGGGGCTCACGCGGCGTCGGGGACGCCGATCTACCTCGACCGCTCCTATTCGCCCGCCGAGCGGGCAGCCGATCTAGTGTCGCGGATGACGCTCGCCGAGAAGGCCTCACAGATGGTCTCGAGCCAGGCTCCGGCGATACCCCGCCTCGGCCTGCCGGCGTACGGGTGGTGGAACGAAGCGCTCCATGGCGTGTCCCGGCTCCAGCTGGCCCCGACCGGCAACGCGACCGTGCTCAACAACACCACCTCGTATCCGATCAGCCTGGCGCTCGGCTCGAGCTGGGATCCCGCGCTGATGTACCGCGAGGCGACGATGATCTCCGACGAGGCGCGCGATGTGGTGCCACAGAACTCGCTCAACCTCGACTTCTACTCGCCGACCGTCAACCTGGGTCGCGATCCGCGTTGGGGACGCAATGACGAGATCTTCTCCGAGGACCCGCTGCTGACCGCGGCGATCGCCTCCCAATTCGTCAACGGGATGGAGGGCAAGGACCAGCACGGCGACCTGCTGCCCCAGGGCGGCGGCTACCTGAAGACGATCACGACGATCAAGCACTACGCCGCCAACAACACGGAAGGCGACCAGATCGGCGGACCAACCGATCGACTCAGCGGCACGTCGAACATGGATGAGCGCACGTTGCGCGAGTACTACACCGCCCAGTTCAAGCAAATCATCCGGCAGTCCCACCCCGGCTCGATCATGTCGGCCTACAACAGCGTCAACAACATCCCGTCGCCCGCAAACGTGCACTTGATCGACACGCTCGCGAGGCAGACGTTCGGTTTCAACGGCTATTTCACCTCCGACTGCGACGCGGTGTACGAGATCGTCCACGGACACCACTGGCAGCCCCCGGGCTGGAGCCGTCCGGTCAACAACACCGAACGCAGCGCGCTCGCGAACGCCGCCGGCGAGGACCTCAACTGCGACGCCGGCTACGCGGACAGCTTCAACTACGCCAACTCGCTTCCGACCGCCGCCGGCCAGGAGATTCCGACCCAGACCGACGTGTTCAACGTCAACGACATGGACACCTCACTGGTGCGCCTGTTCACCGCCCGGATGCGCCTCGGCGAGTTCGACGACGTCGCGAGCGAGCCGTGGGTGAAGGCGGCCCGGGCCCGGCTTGCCCCGGGGAGCTGGACCAATTCAGACGCCAACAACGCCGTGACCGAGACCCCAGCGCGGCTGGCCGTGGCGCGAGCGGTGGGTGACCGCTCGCTGGTGCTGCTGAAGAACGCGACCGGGACGCGCGCGAACGGCACCGTCGGCAAGGTGCTGCCGATCGCGGTGCCGACCAGTGGCCCGTTCCGGGTGGCGGTCATCGGCTACTTCGCGAATCCCGCGAGCATGTACCTGGGCGGCTACTCAAGCGTCCAGGGAGCGCCCGGGACCGCCAACGAGGTGACCCCCTACCAGGGCATCAAGCGCGCGATTCAGGCGATCAACCCGAGCGCGGTGGTGGACTTCTACAACGGCTTCACCGGCAATCCGACGAGCGCCGCGCAGCTGACGAGCGTCGATCCCGCTGCCGTGAACGCCGCGGCCGGCTACAACGACGTGATCGCCTACGTCGGCACCGACGACAGCACCGCGAGCGAGTTCAGCGACCGCACCGACCTCGCGCTACCAGGTGCCCAGGCCCAGCTGATCGGCGAACTGGCTGCCAAGAACCCGAACACCGTCGCGGTGATGGAGACGATCGGGCAGGTTGACGTCGGCAGCTTCGAGGGGTCGGTTCCGGCGCTGCTGTGGAGCTCCTACAACGGCCAGCGCAAGGGCGACGCGGTCGCAGACGTGCTGCTCGGCAAGTACGACCCGAGCGGTCACCTGCCGTTTACCTGGTATCAGAGCGTCAACCAGCTGCCGGCGCTCGACGACTACAGCATCCGCCCGAACGCAACCAGCCAGGGGCGCACGTACATGTACTTCAGGGGGCCGGTGTCCTACCCGTTCGGCTACGGACTGACCTACAGCTCGTTCAAGACCTCCGACATGCAAATCGACAGCTCACATCTGAATGCAGACGACACCTTCCACGTGAGCGTCGAGGTGACCAATACCGGAACCGTGACCGGACGCGACTTGGTGCAGCTGTACATCAGTACCCCAGACGCTCCCGCCTCGCTGCAGCGCCCCGTCAAGCGGCTCGAGGGGTTCCGCCAGGTGACGCTCGCCCCCGGACAGTCAAAGCTCGTCACGCTTGCGGTGAAGGTCCCGGATCTGGCCTTCTTCGACGAGAACCTCAATCGGTACGTGGTCGACGACGGTCGCTACGGCGTGCAGATCTCGAGCTCCGCGGCGGACAGTGACATATTGCGCCAGCGATTCGTGACGGTCACCGGCAGCCTCACGCCGGTTCCCAGCGTCCTCAGCGCCAAGCCGGTGATGCCGGGCGACGCGGCTCGCGGCGTCCAGTCGCGCGTGATGTTCCCGGAGGGTGTCGCGGTGCTCCCCCAGCTGACCGTCTCGATGAACGACGAGTCGCTGTACGGGTACATCAGCGCTCACAACAGCAAGCCGTTACCGGCGGGGATGCAGCTCGGCTTCACGAGTGACCGCCCGAGCGTCGTGTCGGTCGCCCCGGACGGCAGCATCCACACACTTCGCAACGGCGTCGCGACGGTGACCGCCACGGTCAGTTACCACGGTGCTCGCACCGCGACCCAGTTCGTGGTGAGGGTCCTATCGGAGCCGGACCGGATCACGATCGACGGGCGGCCGCTACGCGCGTTTGACCCGGACGTCCACAGCTATGACGTGATCGTCCCGGACGGGGCGACGGTGCCGCGCGTCGGGGCCGACTCGCCAGACCGCGGCGCGACGCTTGCCGTCAGGCAGGCGGCCGGCGTTCCGGGGTCTGCGACCGTCACCGAGACCGGTCCCGACGGCATCACGCTCACTTACACGGTTTACTTCGCGCGGCGAGCTCGCAGCGACGAGTTCTCGGGCACCGCCGTCGGTCCCCAGTGGACCTGGATCAGGCAGGATCCGGCCAACGAGCACGTGTCGGGCGGCTCGCTGGTGATCACGCCGGAGACGGGCGATCTCGCCGGAACGACCAACAATGCCCGCAACATCCTCGTCCAGCCAGCGCTCGGGAACTGGGCGATCCAGTCGAAGCTGACCTTCAGCAGCGCCCCGCACGCGGCCACCCAGCAGGCCGGCATCATCGCCTATCAGGACGATGACAACTACCTGAAGCTCGACTGGGAGTACAGCTCGGGTGCGGCGCGCCTCAGCGAGACGACCGAGGACAGCCTCTCGGGGACGCCCGTCACGCAGCTGCTGACGACGATCCCCACCGGTTCGCTGCTTGGGAACACGGTGTGGCTGCGGATGGTCAAGGTCGGTCCCAGATACGCCACCTACTATTCGGCGGACGGAACGCACTACACGCCGATCTACAACGTCGGCGCGAGCCTCACCAACGTGAAGGTGGGCCTATTCGCGTTCAACGGGACGGGCACCAGCACCGACCTGACTGTCGCGTTCGACTACTTCCGCGTGCTGAACTGGGGCCCCACGCTCGGGACCGGTCACGCCGCGGCGGCCGCCCCCGCCCGTCGCGCCGGCCGCGCTACGCGGCCTCGCATAAGGCGGGCTCCGCGGCGGGTGCGCCGTCACTAGCGATCGCTCCCGGTCACCGCTTAGCCGACGACGGTGGGCGAAACTCATCGCTGGCCCCAGCCCGGCCCCGCCGTGAGACCGCGAGCACGATCGCGGGCTCCGCGCCGGGGTTGTGGATCTCCCGCACGGGCAGTCCCACCAGCCACAGGATCGCGCCTTGCCGGAAGCGCTGTCGCGCCCCGGCGCGGCCGAGCAATTCGATCTCACCGCCCGCCACGACGACCAGCGAGTCGCGCCACTCGGCCTCGATGTATGGCCGCACGGCACCGGGCGCAACCGTGATCTTGCGCATCTCAAACGACTCCGCCAGGCGGCTGCGCACGTCGAGGCTCCTCCAGAGTCCGGTGTCACTTAGACCGGCGGGACGCGCAAAAGTGATCGACGTCGCGTCGAACGAGGCCCTACGATGTTGCCGATGACCGCGACCCGAGACCCACTCGCCGCTGGCGCGGGCTCCGAGCGCGACCAGCTCGAGCTCGAGCGGCATCGCTCGGAGCTGACCGGCTACTGCTACCGCATGCTGGGCTCGGCCTCCGAGGCCGAGGACGCCGTTCAGGACACGTTCCTGCGCGCGTGGCGGGGCCGGGGCGGTTTTCAGGGCCGATCGTCGCTGCGCTCCTGGCTCTACAAGATCGCCACCAACGTCTGCCTCGACATGCTGCAAGGCGCCAAGCGCCGCGCGCGGCCGATGGACATGGGCCCGGCGTCGAACGTGGAGTCGATCCTCGATGGCGGCATCGCCCAGGAGCTGTGGATCCTGCCCGTGCCCGACGCCCGGGTGATGAGCCCGAGCGGCGATCCGGCCGAGCTGGCCGCGCGGCGAGAGACGATCCGGCTGGCGTTCGTGGCGGCGCTGCAGCACCTTCCACCGCGTCAGCGCGCGGTGTTGATCCTGCGCGAGGTGCTCCACTGGCAGGCGAGCGAGGTGGCGGAGCTGCTGGGGAGCAGCACCGCGTCGGTCAACAGCGCGCTCCAGCGAGCGCGGGCAACGCTCGATGCGGTCCAGCCCGAGCCGGGCGACCCCACGCCCCAGGACGAGCGTGATCGTGAGCTCGTCGCGCGCTACATGGACGCGTTTCAGCGCTACGACATCGCCTCGCTGGTCACCCTGCTGCACGAGGACGCCACCTTCTCGATGCCCCCGCACCGGCTGTGGCTGCGGGGACCTTCCGAGGTCCACCGCTGGATGCTCGGTCCCGGGATCGGCTGCCGCGGCTCCCGGCTGCTGGCGACCGCCGCCAATGGGTGCGCGGCGTTTGGCAGCTACAAGCTCTCGGCGGCTGGCGGCCGCGAGCCGTTTTCCGTGCAGGTGCTCGAGCTCTCCGGCGGCCGGATCGCGGCGATCCACAACTTCCTCTACCCGGAGCTGTTCCCCGTCTTCGGGTTGCCCACCCGGCTCGACGGTTGACGCCAGGCGTCGGTTGACAGGCAGCCGTCGGCTGGCCGTTGCGCCTGCCACCACGACCACAAGGAACCTGCATGAAGATCCGCTTTCCGCGGCCCACCCCCTCGATGGCGATTGGGCTCACCGCGCTGTTCGTTGCCCTCGGCGGCACCAGCTACGCCGCGATCACGGCGAATAACGCCAAGCATCTCGGGGGCGCACCGCCGAGCTTCTATCTGCAATACCGGCACTTCGCCTACTCGCACGGAGAGGCGTTCATCAAGGCCGGGCAGACCGTCACGCTCGGCCGCAACGGTCACTTCACGTTCTTCGCCGCGTGCTCCAAGGACGGCAAGGGCCAAAACAAGGTGTCCTTCGAGGTCAGGGCAAACACGACCGCCGACCTCGACGGTGGCGGTCCGGTGCCGGCGGGAACGGACGTCGTGATCCACCGCGATAGCGACGCGCTCGACCGTACCGCGGCGAATCCGTTGAGCCCCGGGGCGTTCGCCCAGGTCGCGAGCGCGAGCAGCTCCACCGAGATTGCTTCCGACGGGCAGCAGGCGGACGTGTTCTATAACGACGGCGTCAACTGGCCCGCCGGCAACGGCTCATCTCATCACGACTGCTTCGCGGGCTACAACGGCTGGATCGCGGGGCTTCCCGGGGTCCCGGGACTGCCCGGCTAGCTCCCTACACGCCTATCCACGCTGCGGCGGTCGGCGTCGCGCGGGCGCGCGTCCCTGCGGCTGGGCGGGGGCCGGCCGGGTGGGTGCCCGCGGGACCGCAAGCACGACGGGCTCCTCACCCTGCACCGTGATCCGCTCGCCGTGGTGGGTGAGCTCCAGCGGGGGCCCGTCGAGCAGCGAGTAGGCGGCTCGGTCGTGATCGACGTCGACCAGCAGCAGCCTCCCCCTGAAGGTAACCCTGAACCGCAGCCGGACCAGGGCGCCCGGCAGGCGGGGGGCGAAGCGCAGCGCGCCGTCGTAGTCGCGCAGGCCGCCGAGGCCGGCGACGGCCGCGATCCAGCTTCCGGCCAGCGAGGCGATGTGGACGCCGTCGCGGGTGTTGTGCTCGAGGTCGTCGAGGTCCATCAGGGCCGCTTCGGCGAAGTAGTCATAGGCGAGCTCCGGGTGACCAACCTCGGCGGCGAGCACGGCCTGCGTGCAGGCCGACAGCGAGGAGTCGCGCACCGTGAGCTGCTCGTAATAGTCGAAGTTGCGGGCCTTCTGCTGATCGCTGAAGGCGTCCCCGCGCAGGTGCATGGCGAGCACCAGATCCGCCTGCTTGACGACCTGCTTGCGATACAGCTCGAAGTAGGGGAAGTGGAGCAGCAGCGGATACTGCTCCGGACGGGTTCGCTTGAAGTCCCAGACCGCGTGGTCGGTGAACCCCTCCGCCTGGGGATGGACCTGCTTGGCTTCGTCGAACGGGATCAGCATCGCCTGGGCCGCGTCGCGCCAGCTGGCGGTCTCCTCGTCGTCGACTCCGAGCGCGGCGGCCTCGGCCCGGCAGCGCTCGGCCGCGTCCACGGCCGCCCGCAGGTTCCGCTGTGCCATCAGGTTCGTGTAGACGTTGTTGTCCGCGATCGCGCTGTACTCATCGGGACCGGTCACGCCATCGATGCGAAACCGGCCCGCGGCGTCGTGATGGCCGAGCGAACGCCACAGCCTGGCGGTCTCGACCAGCAGCTCCAACCCGACCTCTCGCTCGAATGCGTCGTCCTCGGTGGCGCCGCGGTAGCGGGCGACCGCATCGGCGATGTCGGCGTTGATGTGAAACGCGGCCGTCCCCGCCGGCCAGTAACCGGAGCACTCCTGACCGTGAATCGTGCGCCAAGGAAACGTGGCGCCTGCCAAGCCGAGCAGATGGGCGCGCTCACGCGCGAGCTCGAGCGTCCGGTGTCGCCAGCGCAGGGCGTCGGCGACCGCGTGCGGAGCGGTGTAGGTCAGCACCGGCAGCACGAAGCTCTCGGTATCCCAGAACGTGTGGCCGTCGTAGCCGGGGCCCGTGAGGCCCTTTGCCGCGATCGCGCGCTGCTCGCCGCGGGCGCCCGCCTGCAGGGTGTGAAACAGGCCGAAGCGCACCGCCTGCTGGAGCTCGGCGTCGCCTTCGATCTCGACGTCCGCGCGTTGCCAGAAGTCGTCCAGGTAGGCTCGCTGGTCGGCGAGCAGGCCGTCCCACCCGGTGTGGTGCGCGCCCGCCAGCGCCGCCGCCACCTGGGCGCGGACCGCCGTCAGCGACCGCTCGCCGGACCATCCGTACGCCACGAACTTGGTCAGCCGCAGCGGCTTGTCCGGGTCGAGCTCAGCGGAGACCGTCAGCCGGGCGGAGTCCTCGAAGCTCTCCACCGCGGTCTCGGTGTCAGGCGGGCCGTGCACGATGTGATCCATCGCGGCGGCGACGCGCAGGTCGCTGGCCTTGGTGGAGTGCACGAGCAGCGCTCGCATATCCCGACAGTCGGAGAACTCTGAGCGCAGCGGCGAGGCGAGCGCCGCGGCCGCACGAGGGTCTGCTTCCCCGCCCGGCAGCGGCTCGTTTGCGACCAGCTCGGACTGCAGCACCACCGCCGTCCGGGCCTCGAGCGGCACGACCTCGTAGCGGACCGCCGCGACCGCGCGCTGCGAGAAGGACACCAACCGCGTGGAGGTGATCCGCACCCGCTGCCCGGTGGGGGAGACCCACTCGAGCTTGCGCCGCAGCACTCCGGCGCGTAGATCCAACACCCGCTCGTGGCTGCGCAGCTCGCCGTAGCGAACGTCGAACGGCTCGTCCTCGACCAGCAGCCGGATCAGCTTGCCGTTGGTGACGTTGACGACCGTCTGCCCCGCCTCGGGAAAGCCATAGCCCGACTCCGCATAGGGAAGCGGGCGCACCTCGAACACGCCCGCCAGATACGTGCCGGGGATCCCGTACGGCTCGCCTTCATCGAGGTTCGCCCGCAGTCCGATGTGCCCGTTGGCGAGGGCGAACACGGACTCCGTCTGGGCGAGCTTCTCGAGGTCGAGCTCGGTCTCGCGGACCTCCCAGGGCTCGACCGCGAATGCCGACTGCTGAATCACGGCGCGGACAACAGCTCTGCCAGGTCGCTGACCACGACATCGGCCCCGTGTGCCTTGAGCGCCTGCGCCTGGCCGGCCCGGTCGACCCCCACCACGAGCCCGAAGCTACCCGCCCGGCCAGCCTCCACCCCTGCCAGCGCGTCCTCGAAGACGGCCGCCTGGGCGGGCTCCACGCCCGCGCGACGGGCCCCGGCGAGGAACGTGTCAGGCGCGGGCTTTCCCTTCAGCTGCTCGCGCTCGGCCACGTGGCCGTCGACGATCTGCTCGAACAGCTGGTCGATCCCGGCGGCGACCAGCACGTCGTGGCAGTTGGTGCTCGAGGAGACCACCACGCGACGCAGCCCCGCTTCGCGGGCCGCCTCGACATAGCGGACGGAGCCATCGTAAGGCTGCACCCCGTCCCGGCGGATCATGCGCAGCACGAGCTCGTTCTTGCGGTTGCCGAGCCCATCGATCGTCTCAGCGTCCGGAGGATCCTGGGCCGTTCCCTGCGGAAGCTCGATTCCCCGGGCGGAGAGGAACGAGCGAACCCCGTCGTAGCGGGGCTTGCCGTCGACGTACTCGTCGTAGTCGCGGACCGCGTCAAACGGCGTGAACCGCTCCCCCTCCCGGTCCGCCCGCGCCCGCAGGTACTGATCGAACATCTCCTTCCAGGCGGCAGCGTGCACCTTGGCGGTCTGGGTCAACACGCCGTCGAGATCGAACAGACATGCCCTCACGCTGTCCGGTAGGCCGAGCACCGGCGAGACCGTACCCGACGGGCGCGAAAACCGCCCGCCCGTTCGATCGCTTCCGCAGCCGGGTAATGGCATCGATATGCCGGTGCGCGTGGGGTTGCTCGTCCCCTCTTCCAATACCGTCGCCGAGGTCGACTTCTACCGCCGGCTGCCGAGCATGGCGACCCTGCACACGGCGCGCATGTTCCTGGAGGAGGTGACTCCGGAGCACGAGTCGGCGATGCTCGACCGGCACCTATCCGCGGCGGTGAAGGACATCGCGACGCTGAGCCCCGACGTCGTCGTGTTCGCCTGCACCAGCGCCGGGGCACTGCGCGGCAACGCCTCGGAGGCGGAGTTGCTCGCGCGGATCGCCGCGCAGACCGGTGCAGAGACGATCGGCGTCGCGGCCGCGGTGCGACGGGCGATCGCCGCTCGTCGCGCCGAACGGGTCGGCGTGATCACGCCATACGTCGAGAGCCTCAACGACAAGATCCGCGCGGCGCTGGAGGCAGACGGCCTCCGGGTGGCGGCGATCGACGGCCTCGGGATCCGCGCGAACTCAGAGATCGCGGCGGTCGAGCCCGAGCGGATCGTGCGGCTTGCCGCCGAGTGCTTCGAACGAGCCGAGTTCGAGCTGCTGTTCGTCTCGTGCACCAACTTCCGCGCGCTCGATGCCAGGGAGCGCATCGAGCGGACGCTGCAAATTCCCGTCGTGACCAGCAACCAGGCCGCGCTCGAGGCGGTGCTCGATCACATCGGGGCTACGACACCCGCTTAGGCGGCCAGGTACAACAGCTCCATGCAGGACGCCGAGCAGCTGCTTCGCCGTGCCAAACGCCCGCTGGTCCTCGGCATGGGCGGGGGTGGAGACGTGGTCGGGGCGCTCGCCACCGCGGAGTCCATGCGCCTCTACGACCACGCCGACCCGGTTGTCGGCGGGATCGCCTGGGAGCGGCTGCCGATCGACGCGGTCCCCGGGCCACGGCGAGTAAGCGAAATCGAAGCGGCGGAGGAGATCGCGCCCGGGATCCTGCTGGCCGGGCCCTCGACCCGGGCGCGAGGCAGGGACATGTACTTCGCCGAGGCGAGGATGGCCGAGTTCCTCGGCGAGCAGACGCTGCTGGTCGACATTCAAGCCGGGCCGGCGGCGATCGCCGGCGCGCTCGCGAGCGCTGCCGCAACGCTCGACCGCGACCTGATCGTGTTCATCGACGTGGGCGGCGATCTGCTCGCGCAAGGAGACGAGGCGGGGCTTCGCAGCCCGCTGTGTGACGCGGTCATGCTCGCGGCGGCCGCCGGTCTCGCTGCCCGCGGCGCGCCGGTGCTCGCGGGCATCTTCGGGGTGGGTTGCGATGCCGAGCTGACTCCACAGGAGGTCCTCGCACGGCTCGCCCAGATCGCCGCCGCGGGCGGGCTATGCGGCGCCCGCGGCCTCACCGACCCGGTCGCGAAGCGACTCGAGCACGCGATCGGACTGGTGCCCACCGAGGCCAGCGCGCAGGCCGTGCGGGCGTTCCGGGGAGCCGCCGGCATCGCGACGATTCGCGGGGGCGCGCGGACGCTCGAGCTGACCGCCACGGCCGCCCTGACGTTCTATCTGGATGTGGAAATCACGATGCAGGCGACCGGGCGCCTGGCGCGGGCGGTAGCCGACGCCGACAGCCTCGAGCAGGCAAACGAGGCGCTGCACCGGCTCGGCGTGCGGACGGAGCTCGACCTCGAGTTCGAAGCCGCGAGCCGAGCTCGAGGAGCGCGGCCCTAAAGACCCGAAATCCGAGCGGCTATCCTGAGATGGCGGGCGTCGACGCGCGGCGCAGGGTAGATCTCGAAGGAGGCGCGATGCTTCATCCGCAGCTGGCCTGGTACGTCGCGGGCCCCCTGATGGGGCTGTGCGTAGTCGCTTGCCGGGCCCTGTTCAACGGACGGCTGGGGATCACGGGCGGCTACTCCGAGCTGGTGGGGCGCTTGAGAGAGCGGCGGATCGGGTTCGATTGGCGGGGGTGGTTCCTGATCGGGGTGCTGCTCGGGGGAGGCTTGTTCGCGCTTGCTTCGGGCGGCCCGGACTTCCACGGGTACGGGTGGCTGACGGCGAGCCTGCACGGCTCCGAACGGCTGCTGATCGCCCCGATCCTGCTTCTGTCCGGGGTCTTGATCGGCTTTGGCGCAAAGCTCGCCGGGGGCTGCACGTCGGGCAACGGGCTGAGCGCCACCGCGATGCGCTCGCCCGCCGGGATCGCCGCGACCGCGACCTTCTTCGCCACCGCGATCGCGATCAGCTTCATCACCAGGTGGTTGGTCTAGGTGCGTCCGCGGCTCGGAGGACTCGGCCTCGGGCTGGTGTTCGGCGTGGTCCTCGCGTGGAGCGGGATGACCAGCCCGCAGGTGGTTCGTGAGGCGCTATTGTTCGAGCGCTCCTACCTGTTCCTGTTCTTTGCCTCGGCGGTGCTGGTGGCGAGCGTCGGGCTGGCACTCCTGCGCCGCCTCCGCGCTCGCGCGCTGCTGGTCGACGCGCCGATCGGCTGGCGGCCCGAGCGACCGGCTC
The DNA here is from genome assembly GCA_019240015.1 of Solirubrobacterales bacterium. Taxonomy (GTDB): domain Bacteria; phylum Actinomycetota; class Thermoleophilia; order Solirubrobacterales; family Solirubrobacteraceae; genus Palsa-465. Next base: position 11,950 of record JAFAZB010000231.1, on the reverse strand, counting down.
GGCGGCATATCATCGGCAGCCTCCTGTTCGGCATCGGCTGGGGCATCTGCGACTCGTGCCCGGGACCGATCGCCACCCAGGTCGGCCAGGGGATCGCCTGGGGCCTGTTCACGCTCGCGGGCGTCCTGCTCGGGGTCTACGCGTTCCTCCGTCGGGAGCAGCCTGAGACCGAGCCCGCGACCGACCGCCTCCCGGCGCGCGTCCCGGGGTTGAGCTACGGGAGCGCTGTGGGCGCGCAGCCGTGAGCGTCGCGGCTGGCGGGCCCCGCTTCGACCTCCAGTCCCACTCTCACCACTCCGACGGAGAGTTGACGCCGAGCGAGGTGGTGGCTGGAGCGGCGGACGCCGGGGTGAGACTGCTGGCCCTGACCGATCACGACACCGTCGGCGGGGTCCAGGAGGCGATCGAGGCGGGCCCGGCGAGCGGCGTGACGATCGTGCCGGCGGTCGAGATCTCGGCCCTGCACGCTGCCGAGGAGGATCTTCACATCCTCGGTTACAGGGTCGATCACCGCGGACGGAGCCTGCTCGACGCGCTTGAGCGCTTCCGCGAGGACCGGCGGGCCCGTGCCGATCGCATGCGCGAGGCGCTCGAGCAGCAGGGATTCGAGCTCGATCCGAGGGTGCTGGCGGAGCGCCGGCGTAGCGGCGGCGCGGTCGGACGTCCGCATCTGGCCCGCGCCGTCTGGGAGGAGCCGGGCAACGCGGATCGTCTCGCCGCCGAGGGCTTGGAGCGACCCGAGCAGGTGCTCGAGGCCTACCTGCTCCCCGGACGCCCCGCCTACCGTCCGCGAACGATGCCCCGGGTCGCGGAGGCGATCGAGCTGATCCACGCCGCGGGCGGCGTCGCGGTCTGGGCCCACCCGTTCTGGGAGATCGACGATCCCGAGCAGGTGAGCGCGACGCTGCGCGACTTCAAGGCGCTCGGCGTCGACGGCGTGGAAGCCTTCTATCCCACGCACGACGCTGACCAGACCGCCTTGGTCGACGAGGCCGCCGCGAGCCTCGGCCTGCTGACCACGGGCTCGTCTGACTTCCACGGTCCCGGGCACACGATCTTCTCCCGGTTTCGCGCCTTCTCGCTCCACGGTCGCGAGCCGCGACTCGGCCCGATCGGAAACTAGGCGTGGGCCAAGCGCGTTGCCGTGCGACGTTCGTCCAAGCGACGGCCCGAGTCGTAACAGATACCGGCCGCGGGCCGAAACGAGGAACTGTCCTCCCGTTCGGGTAAGGGCAGGGACCTTCATGCTCGACGTCCAGATGTCCAACACTCACAGCCCGAGCGATGCGGCGTTCGCGATCAGCCACCATTCGCTCGATCAGCACACCAGCGTCGTCACGCCCGCTGGCGAGCTCGACCTGACTACCGCGCCGACGCTCAAATGGACCTTGGCGGAGCTGATCGAGTCGGGCCACGACCGCCTCGTGCTCGATCTCTCAGCGGTCAGCTTCCTGGACTCGACGGCGCTCGGCGTATTGGTTGGCATCTGCAAGGTGCTTGCGCCCAAGGGACGGCTCGCCCTCGCCTGCCCGCACCAGAGCGTGCTGCGCACGTTCCAGATCACCGGTCTGGACAGTCGCTTCGAGCTGTTCGAGACGCTCGACTCGGCGGTGGACTTCGCGCGCGGCGACACCGCGCGGTGACCCGGGTCGCCCAGCGATGACCGAGATCGTGCTCACCGCAGACGCGGCGATGGTGCTCGGGATCGCGTCGACCGCGATGCCGTTCGCGTCCTCGCGCGAGGCCGAGGTGGAGCGCTGGCTGCGCCTGCTGCGACTCCATGGCTCGGCCGGCGGCATGCTCAGTGCGCTGGGCATCAGCGAGACGCCGCTCGAGGAGGGCGGCCACGAACAGCCGCTCCGTCGAGTCTACGGCGGCGACCCCGACGTGGTGGCGACCGTCACCGACACCGCGACCAGGATCGCGCACCAACGGGGAGCCATCACGGTCGGGACGACCGATCTGCTGCTGGCCGTGATGGAGGTCTACGGGCGGCAGTTCGACCGCGTCCTCGGACCCAGTGGCCTCGACCGCGACGACGTGCTCGAGCGGCTTCGGTTGACGGCTTAGTCGAGCCGGCCCGTGCGCGGGCCTATGCTCTGCGCATGGGAGAGCTCGAGGGCCGGACGTTCCTCGTCACCGGTGCCAACACGGGAATCGGGGCAGAGATCGTCCGGGCGCTGGCAGGCGGCGGCGCGAAGGTGTTCCTAGCCGGCCGCTCGGAGGCCAGGACGCGGCCGGTGATCGATCAGATCGCCTCGCAGACCGGCACCGCAGCGCTGCGGTTCCTGCCGCTCGACCTGGGCGAGCTGTCATCGGTCAGGAAATGCGCGCAGGCATTCCTCGCGACCGGCGAGCCGCTCCACGCGCTGGTCAACAACGCCGGCCTGGCGGGACAGCGAGGCCTCACCGAGAGCGGCTTCGAGCTCGCCTTTGGCACCAATTACGTGGGACCGTTTCTGCTCACCAGCCTGCTGCTCGACCGCCTGCGTGCGTCGGCCCCGTCACGGATCGTCAACGTGGCCAGCGAGGCGCACTACAGCGCCAAGGGGATCGACTACACGGCCGTTCGCCAGCCCACCAAGAGCATCACCGGGATGCCCGAGTACGCGGTCTCAAAGCTTGGCAACGTGCTCCACGCGCAGGAGTTGGCGCGACGGCTAGAGGGCACGGGAGTGACCACCTATGCGCTGCACCCGGGGGTGATCGCGTCCGACATCTGGCGCCGGGTCCCGTGGCCCGCGCGTTGGCTGATGAAGCTGAGGATGAAGTCGCCCGCCGAGGGGGCCGCCGCCCCGGTGTACTGCGCTACCGCCCCCGAGCTCGCGGGCGAGAGCGGGCAGTACTACGACGAGCGTCGCCGCGCTCGGCCCGCTGCTGCCGCGACGCCTGAGCTCGCCGCCGAGCTGTGGGAGCGAACCAGTGAGTGGGTGAGCTGAACCCGATGGCCTCGGCGACGCGGGCACCTGGCAAGCCTGGCGAGCGCCGCCCGCGAGATCGGCCCGTGCGGAAGCTGGCGCGCCTCCTGCGCCGCCACCGGCGGGCGGTCGGAGCAGCGGTGGTGATCGCCGCGATCGTGGGCTTCGTGTACTTCGTGGTTCCGGAGCTGAGCGGCCTGTCGGGGACGCTGCGCCGCCTGCGCCATGCCGATCTGTGGTGGATCGCGCTCGGGTTCGTGGTCGAGGCGATCTCGCTGGCCGGCTACGGGCTGTTGTTCAGGACCGTGTTCTCCTGTCACGGCGTGCACATCGGCTGGCGGGAGAGCTATCAGATCACGCTCGCGGGGACCGTTGCCAGCAAGCTTCTGTCGACCGCGGGGGCGGGCGGCGTGGCGCTGACAGTGTGGGCGCTGCGGGCATCGGGGCTCCAGCCGCGGGTGATCGCCCGCCGGATGGTCACCTTCGAACTGCTGCTCTACTCGGTGTTCGCCGGCGCGCTGCTGATCTTTGGCGCCGGCCTGCGGATCGGCGTGCTCCCCGGTCAGGCGCCGTGGACGCTGACCGTGGTGCCGGCGGTGATCGCCGCCGCGGCGATCACGCTCACGGTGGCGTTGGCCGTACTGCCACTCGGTCTCGAGCGTCGGATCACGGCGGGAATGCGCTCATCGAGGCGGCTGCTGCGAATGCTGTCTCGCGTCGCGACCGCACCCCAGACACTGCGCGAGTCGACGCGGATCGCGTTCGCCGCCGTCCGCGGCTGGGAGCTGGGGGTGCTCGGGGCGCCCGCCTACTGGGGCTTCGACATCGCCGCGCTGTGGGCGGCGCTGCACGCCTTCGGCTCGCCGCCGCCGGTCCCCGCGATCGTGATGGCGTATTTCATCGGACAGCTCGCGAACGTGCTGCCGATCCCAGGCGGCGTGGGGGGCGTGGAGGGCGGCACGATCGGTGCCCTGCTGGCGTTCGGGGCGCAGGGGAGCGTCGCCTTGCTCGGCGTGCTCGCTTACCGCCTGATCTCGTTCTGGCTGCCGACGATCCCCGGCGCGCTCGCCTACTTCCGCCTCAGGCGGACCGTGGGCGGGTGGCGCAGCGCCGACGCGGCGCGGCAGACGCCCGGGTGACGCAACTCGACTCCCCCGCCCGCTCGCTCAGCCCGACGACAGGCGGTACACCGAGCCGTCCTCCGAGGCCACGTAGACGCGCTGTTGTGCGTCGGTGCCGAACGACGTGACCAAGCCGGGCACCGTCAGGCCCGTCCAGCCCATCCCGACCGCGCTTCCGCCCGGGGAGAGCCGCGTCGAGAAGATCCGGCCGGTGCAGTGATCGGCGAACACGTAGCGTCCATCGAAGCTTCCGAGCGTCCGATCGCGGACCACGTATCCGCCGATCAGTGCGCACCACACCTCGCCGGCACGGCCGGCGCCCTGGGGAGGGCCGTGCGCTTCGACGAACAGCGGGAACACCGCGCCGGGTGCCGCCCGGTTCGAGAACTGCGAGTAGCCCTCGTACCGGCTCCAGCCGAAATTCACCCCGGCCAGCTGACCCCGTCGGCGGTAGTTGACCTCCTCGAAGCGGTTCTCGCCGACGTCAGCGATCCACGCCGAGCCGGTGGCCGAGTCGAACGAGAACCGGTAAGGATTGCGCAGCCCGTAGGCGAAGATCTCCGGACGCGCGTTGGCTCGGTGCACGAACGGATTACCTCGCGGGATCAGGTAGGCCTGTCGCCGCCCCGGCGGCTGAGGAGCGATCCGCAGGATCTTGCCGAACAGGTTGTCCAGCCGCTGGGCATTGTTGAACGGGTCGCCGCCGGGGTCCCCGTCGCCGAGCCCGATGTACAGATCGCCATCGGGGCCGAACTGGAGCTGGCCGCCGTAGTGATTGATTGCGGGGTGGCGGAGCGCCAGGATCGTCCGGCCGCTGCCGGCCATCGTCCGGTTGGGGTCGTGCGGTGAGCGGCGGAACTGGCGGATGCGAATGTCGCCGCCTCGATTGGAGTAGTACACGTAGTACAGCCCCGAGACGGCATAGTCAGGGGAGAAGGCCAGCCCGAGCAGCCCCTGCTCGCTGTTGGGGGCGATGCTGATGAAGTTGCGGAGGTCAAGGAAGGGACGCGGGACTCGATGCCCGCCGCGAACGATCCAGATCCGCCCGCCGCGCTCGACCACGTAGATCGCGTGCGGATCCGCCGGGGTGCTGGCGACATAGAGCGGAAACGCAAAGTGGCCCACGCGGACCAGCCGCAAGCCGTGCGAGCCACCCGCGGTGGCGGGCGAGCCGGCAGCAACGCCCAAGCCGACCGCGCACACGCACGCCACGATCAGCCGACGGTTGCGTGCAAGCCTTCTGATTTGCCGACCCTACATCAGGGACGTAGCACTTGGTATCCCGTGAGGTGCAGGAACGAGCTGCCTTCCTTCGCGTCGGTGCTGCCGGGCAGGAACATCAGCGTGTGCCGGCCAGCGTGGGGCCAGCGCCACGCGAACAGGATCGTGTTCGCGATGCTCTGGTGCAGGCTCGTCTTGTTCTGCCAGATGCCCGACCAGTCGAAGGTCTGGCGGCCGTCGACGAGCACTGTGGCGTGACCGCTCTCGCAGCAGCGCTCGCCGAGCGTCCCGAACACGGCGATCCCGGCGCCGGCGAAGCGGATCGCGCCCGGCAGCTCGCGCAGCTGGTGCGGGACGCGGCGAGCGCCGACCCACGGCATTGGCGACTGCACCGCGGTCTCAGGGGCCAGCGACGCGGCGGCAATCTCCAGCGAGAGCCCGCCGTTCGTCTGCCAGGCCGTCACGGTGCTCGGCGGCGGGGGACCGTCGAAGAAGCGACCGAACGACCCGTCGTGCGTCCGTGCCGAGACGGCGGCGGCGGCGTTGGTGAGTAACCACTGGAGCCCCACCTGCTGGTCGCGGCGCGCCAGCGCATCCATCCCCTCGACCAGCGGCTCGACGATGTCGTTCTCGGCCTGCAGGTCGGCGTACACGCCGCGGGCGTCCGAGAGGTCGCGCTGAACTGCTTCTGCGGTCGCCACCGCCTGCGCCAGGTAGGTCGGCTGGCCGGTGATCTGCGCGAGTGCGACCCCGGACCAGATCATGTCGCCGTTGACGGAAGCGAAGAAGCGGTGGCGCAGCTGTCTGCACCCCTGGCCGCGGTCGAACACGTAGACGGTGTACAGGGGGACGACGGAGTCGAGGAAGTACGAGCGCGCCGCCTGGTAGCCGGCGAGCGCGGAGCTCAGGTAAGCAGGGTCATTGGTATCCCGGTAGAGCAGGATCGCGGCCTTGATCGCGTTCGCTTCGGTTTCGAGCGTCTTCAGATGGTTCAGGCCGCCCGCCGGCTTCTGGTAGGGAATCGAAGGACAGGCTCCGCCGGCGAACACCGTGGAGCGGTTGACATACGAGAAGGCCGCCTGCGCCTTGGCCAGCGCGTTCGGGTCCCCGGTGGCCTGGTATTCGTCGGCGAGCGCCACCGCGTCCCATTCCGCGGTGTCGCTCCACATGCATGTGGCGGGTTGATCGCACGACGCCGGGTATTGCGGTGCATTCGCCGCGAGCGCGCTCAAGCTCTGTGCCGCGCGCTGGTCGTGGGCGTCGATCGCCGCCAGGAACAGCGTATACGTGAGCGAGTCATCTCCCCAGTCGCTGTCTCCGACTGGACACCCGGGAGCGTCGCACGCCCGCCACCCGCCGACACCGTCGTAGTAGACGCCGGTCAGCGTCGCGAGCGCCTTGCGTTGTGCACCCGCCAGCGTTGCGACCCGCTTGTCGGCGTCATGAGGGCGCGCCACAACCAGCAGCGCTGCCACGACGAGCGCAGTCACGAGCGGCCTCATGGGGAAATTGTCGTACGGGGGAGGTGCCGGCGTGTAACCGGCGGGTCCTACGCGAGGGCTGCGTCGAGCCAGTCCTGCCAGCGCTGCTGCACCTGCTCGCGCTCGACGTCGTCGGCGAAGGAGTGGATGCTCATCCCGACCGGGCGGCCAAAGGCGTTACGACCGAAGAAGCAGTACAGCGCGTCGGCGGTGCGAATCCCGACGAAGTTCCCTCGCCGGTAGTCGACCACGCCCTCGAGCGGCTCGGCTCCGTCCAGCCGCACCCGCTCACCCTCGCCGGCTCCATCGCCGAGCCCGAGCCTCTGCTCCAGGCGCCGGAAGCCGTCGGGCGTGGCGGAGCTCGCCGGACCCTCGATGCCTGCTGGCACCGATCCGATATAGGTCGCCTTGCGCCCCTGGAAGTGCTCCAGGTACTGGCTTAAGGTGTGGAGGTAGAAGTCGGTGTGCTGTTGGACTGCGTCGTACTGGTTCTCCCAGTCTTCGACGAAGATCCCGCTGTGCACGTAGCGCAGCTCGGTCGTGCCGTCCTCGCGCCCGTCGATCACGAACTCCAGGGCGTTGAACCAGTCGCCCTGCTCCATCCGGACGGCGAAGTGGTGCGGGGGGTCCCACGCGGTCGCGCCAGCGGGATCGACCTCGTTGGGAAACAACCACGCCGCGTTTCCTTCGGTCGTGGCCACGGCGTCCCACACCTGCTCGGGGCTGGCGGGTAGAACGATGTCGCGGCTGCATTCGAACTCGGGCACGGTCATGACTCCTTTGGGATTGGATTCGCTCCCTGGCCCAGTTCCGGTGTGGGACTGGGGACGTGCTCAGGGCGAGTGATGCTGGGGTGAAGCGCAACCACCAAGCGGTGCTTGCGCCCTCCCGGCGCAGACGCGGCGTGGTACTTGGAAGCGAGCCGCTCGACCGCCGCTGATAGCGAGACCACGAACTCCGCCCGCTCGGCCGCCGATGCAAAGCGGATCTCGGTGTCGATGCCGAACGTCGCCAGGGGTCGCCGCGCGCGCCGCGCGCGCGCGACCAGCTCGCCGACCTCCTTGATCAAGCGCGCGGCGAGTGCCAGCAGCCACAGCGCCGATCGCTGGTCAGGAGAGCGGTCGGGATCCGGCGCCACCGAGCCCAGCGCCGCCGGCGAGATCACGTAGGACGCCGCCGCCGCACGCATCACGCGCTCGGTCATGTTTCCCCTGCGTCGCTCCTCGACGAGCTCCACGAGGCCATGGCGCTCGAGCTCGCGTAGGTGATAGTTGATCTTCTGCCTGGCCATTCCGAGCTTGCCCGACAGGGCGCTCGCGGAAGCGGGCTCCACGAGCGCGGCGAGCAGCCGGCCGCGGACGGGATCCAGCGAGACCTCGGCGGCCGCACGATCGTCGATCACAGCCAGCTCGGGGGCGGGATCTGGGGCTAGTGGGGTCACGGCGCGACATCGTGCCACCGACAACCAAAATTGTCAAGACAATTGGATTGGTCGGCGGGCGCGGGTGGGGGGCGGGGTGGGCGGGCGTGGGCCGGGGTCCGGGGGCCGGGGGGCCGGGGGCCGCCCCACCCGCGGCCGCGCCCCGCTTCGCGGCCGGAGCGCCCCCCGCTCCGCGCAGCCAGCCGCGCTCTCCCCCGGGAGCCTTAGCACCTGCACGAAACCCCATACCGGGGCGCCGATTGGCGAAATGGGTTCTCATGCATGTGGACAATGCTCGAGCACCCATTTCGCCTCCGCGGGGGCCAGTTTGGGTGCTCGTGCAGGTCGTTTGGCTCGTTTGTGCGCGAGCCCGCGCCCCTGGCAACCAACCGCATACCGCCGGAACCACGCCCCGTCGACCCGTCGCCGCCTACGTCTCCCCGTGGTGGACCGCTTCGACGTTGTTGCCGTCGGGGTCGAGGACGAAGGCGCCGTAGTAGCCGAGGGAATATTCCGGTCGAGGGCCGGGAGCGCCGTTGTCGCGGCCCCCGGCCGCCAGAGCGGCCGCGTAGAACGCGTCCACCTGGTCGCGTCGGTCGGCCGCGAACGCGACGTGCACCGGAGCGCCCACCGGGTACTCCAGCGAGAGGGCGAAGTCGTCGGCCTCTCGTAGCCCGAACGTGACCTCCCGCACGCCCTGCCGCCACGCGCCGCTCCGCTCGAAGCCGAGCGGCTCGAGCGCGCGGCGGTAGAACTCGCTGCTGCGCTCCAGGTCGCTGACGCCGATCGTCAGGTGGTCGATGACTACGCGCCGGACCGGCATCCCGTCCTCAGCGGTCCAGCCGAACGCCCAGGAACAGGCTGCGGCTGGGACCCTTGCAGTAGGCGGAGAATCCGAGGCTCTCGTAGAGCCCGAGCGCCTCGTGGTTGTCTTCGTGCGTATCCAGCTCCACCCGTAGCGCTCCGCGTTCGCGCGCTCGCCCCAGGGCGTGGCGGACGAGCGCTCTGGCGAGCCCGCGCCGCCGAGACCGCTCGCTCACGAACAGGTCCTCGAGCCAGCAGTCTTCCGCAGCAGTCCAGACGCTGTGGCGATAGCGCAGCTGGCAGACCCCAGCCGGCGCGCCTCCGTCGCCGACCGCGGCGAGCAGGAACTCCGTGTCCGCTCGCCCGATCAGGCGGTCGACCGATTCCATGCACGACTGCTCGGAGGGCCGCAAGTGGCCGAGATGGTCGCGAAACTCGACCAGCAGCCCTGCGACAGCCTTCGCCTGCTCGGGCGAGGCCAGCCAGACGGCGCTCACGCTATTCGGTGGCGAGGATCACATCCGAGGCCTTGATCACGGCAGTGACCTCGGATCCTTCGCTCAGCCCGAGCTCGTCCACCGCCTCGACCGTGATCGACGCGACAAGGCGCTGCCCCGCGACATCGAGCACGACGTTGGCGATGGCCTCGCCCTTGCGGACGCTGGTCACCTTGCCTGATAGCTGATTGCGCGCGCTGAGCTTCACGGTCCCTCCTGTCGTTTGGTCGACTCATCATCGCGGGTTTGCGTGGCGGAGCGGCGCCGCGCGTCGCGAAAGCTCCGCGCGGCGATCCGCGTTGGCGCGTCGGCCCCTTCACGATGCAGTTCGCTCGGGGGCATCGACGAACCGCTCAGCGTCCGTCCAGCCTGCTCACGCGAGCGCGCGCTGCCGGGAGCCGCCGCCGACGAGCGCGAATCCGCCCGCCAGCAGGCCTAGCAGCCCGAGGATCAGCGCGATGATCGTAACCACCGACACGCCGCCGCCACCGAGCGAGCTCTTGACGTCGATCGTCGGCGCCGGGGCCTGCGACGATTCCGACCCGGCCCAGTTGACGATCGACCCGTCAGAGTAGGTCTGCTGCACCTGGAAAGTGTAGGTCTTGGCGGAGGCCGGCTGAGCGAGGAACTGGAACAGGGAATCCTCGCCGGTCGGGGTGCTGCCGCCGGTCCAGGTGGCGGTCGTGATCACCGCGCTGTCGCCAGAGCCCGTCTGCTGCACCTGCATGCGCCAGCCGGGGGGCGGGGGCACGAACGAGTCGATTCCAAACCCGGCGGGCACGGTCATGACGATCTTGCTCGTGGTCAGCCCGCTCTTCTCGGTCGGCACCGCCAGGCTGTACAGCTGCAGCTTGCCCGACACGGACACGGGTGGACTGATCCGGGCATGGGCCGAGGCGACGGCGGGCAGGATCATGCCGGCGCTGGCGATCGTCACTGCAGCGGGCACGGCCCGCCGAATCAAGGTTTTGACACTCACGGCTTGTCCTCCTAGTTCGAATTGATCGACATTGGCCGCCCGGACGCGCCCGCGCGTTGCGCACGATGTGTCCAGCGGCAGGAGGATCAGCGGGGAGGAGCGCGGCCCGACCAGCCGTCAGCAAGCGGCGCCAGCAGACGCAGCGCCACCGCGCGTGGCGGCAGCTGGGCGATGGCCGGCGGACAAGCAGGCCGAACTCGAGGGGCGCGCCGCTCGGCGAGCTCGTGCAGCACCCAGTGAGCGCCGTGAAAGGCAGCCGCGAGTACCAATCCCACGGCCAGCGAGGCGGGGATCGACCACCATCCGCCGTACCCGAACACCCCCGCCAGGCCGCCCGGGTGCCCTGTCGCGAGTAACCCCTCGAGCAGCTCTTGAGAGACATAGATCGCGACCAAGCTCGCCGCGCAAGCCAGCCACAGCGTTGCGAACGAAGCCGTGTAGCGAGACAGGGTGCACTTCCCGCCCCAGGCACGACCCAGGGCGCGGAGGTACACGCCAATCGCGGTCGCGAGCAGCAGTGCCACCCAGGGCACCAGCGAGTGCAGGTAGGAGTGTCCCTGCTTTGCGAGCTCGATCCCCGCATGGCCGGGAAAGGCCAGCCAGTAGCGCAGCTGATGGACGGCGAAGGCCGCCGCCGGCATCGGCGCCAGGGAGGCCGAGCGCCGAGCCGGGACGCCGCGCTTCAGGAGCGCCAACACAGTGACGGGAAGATACCCGGGCCCCCTCCGCGCGTCTACGCGCCGTCGGCCATCGTCCGCGTGCCTCTACGCGCCGGGTGGGAATGCGTAGGCCGCGTGCGGAGGCACGTATGGCCCGACCTCGAGCACGATCTCCGAGTGGGCGGCCAGCGGGACGTCGCCCGGGTTGCCGCGCCAGCGCCGCCCATCGACGAACGCCGCGACCCTTCCACCGCCCACCGCAAACCCGGCCACTCGTCGCGCCGACAGCGGTTGCCCCCAAGAGCGGAACAGGTTTGAGAGCGCCACGCCCGCACCGCGCCGGACGAGCACGACCCCGGTCGGCTCGAGGGTCACGAGCTCGCCAAAGCAGCGGGCGCCGGCGATCCGGCCGGCCGAGAAGCTGAGTGGCGCCCGGGTACCGATCCCGCCGGGGATGATCACTACGCGGTCGGCGGCGAACAGCTCCACATGAACACCGACCCGGCTTCCAAGCCTGGGCTCGCAGCGACCGAGCACCGGACCGGCGGCTGGCGGATGGAAGCTCGCACCACTGCCGATCGGGCGGGACTCGGCCACCAGGGCGGCCGGCAACCCCGCTGCCGACTGGGAGCGATGCGTGCTGCCGCATCCGCCGAGCAGCAGCGCGCCGAGCAGCACGCCCGCGATCGGCGCGCCCGACGCTGCGATGCGTGGGGGGGAGCTCCGTGGCTCCTCCGCCAGGCGGAACGCGAGCAGCAGCAGCGACACGCCGCCGCCGAGGCAAACCACCGTGCAGGCCCGCGTCAGGAACGCCGGGATCGCGATCAGGACGTACCCGTGCACGAGCGTG
>JAFAZB010000179.1 GCA_019240015.1 Solirubrobacterales bacterium | reverse complement strand
AGCTCGAGAACACCCAGCTCTCGCAGCTCGGCCGGGCCCGCCGGGTCGTCGTGGCTAAGGACACCACCACGATCGTTGACGGCAACGGTGAGACCGAGGCGATCAAGGGCCGGATCAACCAGATCAAGACCGAGATCGAGAACACCGACTCCGACTTCGATCGCGAGAAGCTCCAGGAGCGCCTGGCCAAGCTCTCCGGCGGGGTCGCGGTGGTCAAGGTCGGCGCCGCCACCGAGACCGAGATGAAGGAGAAGAAGCACCGCGTCGAGGACGCGCTGCAGGCGACTCGGGCGGCGCTCGAGGAGGGGATCGTGCCGGGCGGCGGCGTCGCGCTGCTGGCCGCGCAGGACGCCCTCAAGCTCGACGCGATCGAGGACGGCGATGAGCGCACCGGTGCGAGCATCGTCCGTCGCGCGCTCGAGGAGCCGCTGCGGCAGATCGCCGACAACGCCGGTCTGGAGGGCTCGGTGATCGTCAACGACGTGCGCAAGGCCAAGAAGGGCGAGGGCCTCAACGCGGCCAACGGCGAGATCGTCGACCTGGTCGCGGCGGGGATCATCGACCCGGCGATGGTCACGCGCTCGGCGCTCCAGAACGCCGCCTCGATCGCCAAGAACATCCTCACCACCGAGGCGATCGTCGCCGAGATACCCGAGAAGGAGGGCGCCGGCGGCGGCGGTGGGATGCCCGACATGAGCGGGATGATGTAGGAGGGGCGTAGCCCCAGACGGTTAAGGGCGACCGGTTCTCGCCCGGGGGATTCCGACCGCGGGCCAGGATGGCCCGCGGAGGTACCCTCGCCCCAACAGGCGAGTTGCTTTCGCGGAGGGGCCCGGCGCAAGCCGGGCCCCTCGGCGTTTCAGGAGACTTCCGTGGAGGGGGCGGGCGGCGCTTGGCCCCCTCCCGGCCCCCCGGATCTAACGCGGGCGGCGCTTGGCCACCTCCCGGCCCCCCCGGATCTAGGCGGGCGGCGCTTGGCCCCCTCCCGGCCCCCCGGATCGGGGCGGGCGGCGCTTGGCCCCCTCCCGGCTCCCCCGGATCTAACTCAATCGCACACTGCCCCGGCCCGGGGGACGGGTGGGGGCGATAGTCACGGAAATATCGACGTTATGCGTCGCCACCCCTCACCAGGGGGCGACCAGTGGTCGGTTTGTGACGATCACGCCCGCCGGGGTGGGCCGCCGCGCCCGCCGGGGTAGCCCGACCGGGCCCCGCCGCGCCCGCGCCGCCCCGCGCCCGCGCCGCTCGAACGCCGCCCGCGCCGCTGCAGCCCCTCGAACACCGCCCGCGCCGCTGCAGCCCCTCGAACGCCGCCCGCGCCGCTATAGCCGCTCGAACACCGCCAGCCCCGCATCGTCGAGCACCTCGGTCAGCGGCTGGCGGCGGGCGAACGAGCGCTGCTCACCGCGGATCACGTCGCGCCAGCGGCCGCCGGGCAGCTCGAGCTCGCCCTCGGGACGGTCGCCGCCGAGCGCGACCGCGACCAGGACCGCGCCCTCGCCGCGCAGGTAGGCGCAGGCTCGCGGCCCCGCCTCGAGTGCCTCATAGCCGGTCGCGAACGCGGCGGGGCGACGGGCCCGCAGGCCGAGCAGCCTCAGGGTCAGGAACAGCTTGCGGGTGTGGGCGCCGGGCGGCGAGCCGCCCATCAGGCGGGAGAGCATCGCCTGGTGCAGGCGCCAATCGACGGGACGGCGGTTGTCGGGGTCGACCAGCGCCCGGTACGGAAGCTCGTCGCCCTGATAGATGTCGGGCAGGCCTGGCGCGGTCAGCTTGAGCGCCACCATGCGCAGCGCGATCCGGTCGCCGGCGTGCGCGAGCTGGGCGGCGAACGGCTCGAAGTCGGCCCGGAACTCGGGCTCGTCGTAGAGCGCGCCGCAGAAGCGCTTGACCGCGGCCTCCCAGTCGGCGTTCTGATCGACCCAGTTGGTGTTGCGCTTGGCCTCGCGCAGGGCCTTCTCCATGTAGGCCTCGAGCCGCTCGCGCCCGATCGGCCAGGCGCCGGCCAGGGTCTGAAACAGGAAGTAGCGCTCGACGTGGTCGGGGGCGCCGTCGCGGACCAGCGGCTCGGTGAGCTCGAACCAGCGCCGCACGTGCTCGCGCCAAGCGTCCGGCAGCCAGGAGAGCGCGGCGATCCGCGAGCGCACGTCCGCCGAGCGCTTGGCGTCGTGAGTCTGGGTCGTCAGCAGGTTGAGCGGGAAGCGCTCCGCGCGCTCGGCGTTGGCCGCGTGAAAGCGCTCGACCCCGATCCCGAAGCGACTGGGGTCCCCGCCCACGTCGTTGAGCGCGACCAGGCGCGCGTAGCGGTAGAAGGCGGTGTCCTCGACGCCCTTGGCCATCACGGGCGGCGTGGTCTGCTGAAAGCGGGACACGAACTCGGGCGGCCCGTCGCGCTCCAGCGCCAGCAGCTGGGCGATCTGCGGCGCCATCTGCGCGGCGGCGATCGCGGCGCGGTCCTCGTCGGTGACTAGGCCCCGCCCGGGGTCCACATAGGTGCGGTACACCGGGAGCGAGGCGAGCGCCCGGGCGAGCGCCTCCCGCTCAACCCCGAGCCCGGAAACGGTCTGCGCCAGGCGTTCGAGCTCGGGGGCGAAGGTCCCACGGGCCTGCTCTAGCTTGGCCTCGAGCGCCACCTCGCCGAAGTCGCGCCGGTCGCCGGAGACCTCCTCCCAGAGCGCCGTCAGCGCCGCCTCGCCGGCGCGATCGACGAACACCGCGCACACGTCGTTGAGGAACTCGTAACCGACGGTCCCCTGCACCGGCCAGTCGCGTAGGCGCTCGCCAGGGTCGAGGATCTTCTCCACCCAGACGTGCTCAGCACCGTGCTCGTGCAGGCGCGCGAGGTACCCCGCGGGGTCGGCGAGCCCGTCCGGATGGTCGATCCGCAGCCCGTCGATCAGTCCCTCGCCGACCAGCGCCAGCACCAGCGCGTGGGTCTCCTCGAACACCTCGGGCGACTCCTGGCGCACGCCCGCCAGATCGTCGATGTCGAAGAAGCGGCGGTGGTGCCCGGTGGCGGGGTCGAGGTCGAAGAAGCGCTCGCGTAGCGCCGGGTCGGCCCAGTACTGGTTGGCATCGTCGGCCGCCATGTGGTTGGGGACCAGATCGAGGATCAGCCCCAGCCCGGCGCCGCGAGCCGCGCCCGCGAGCGACCTGAACTCCTCCTCGCCCCCCAGCTCGGGGGAGATCCGGCGGGGGTTGATCACGTCGTAGCCGTGACCCGATCCGGGGCGGGCCTGGAGCGACGGAGACAGGTACAGGTGAGAGACGCCGAGATCGCGCAGGTATGGGATCAGCGAGCGGGCCGCGGCGAAGCCGAACCCGGAGGTGAGCTGGAGGCGGTAGGCCGCGCGGAACTGGCTCGCCGGGGTGGCCACCTCAGGCGGCTCGCTTGAGCACCACGAGCGAGTGCGCGATCACGGTCAGCTCGGTGCGGGCGCCGAAACGATCGCTGTCGGGCTCGGCGGCCGGCTCGGAAGTGGACAGCTCGAGCGCCCAGCGGGCGCCGAACCGCCGCGGGGGCAGCGTGAACACGCGATCCTCGCCGTGGGCGTTGAACAGCAGCAGAAACGAGTCGTCGTGGACCGGCTCGCCGTGCGGTCCGGGTGTCGGGATCTCGCGGCCGTTGAGGAACATGCCCAGCACGGGCTCGCCGGTCTGCCAGTCGCGCCGGGTCATCCTGCGCCCGTCGGTGCGAAACCACCACACGTCGGGGAGCCCGGAGTCGCCGTCCTCGCCGCGCAGGAAGGAGGCTCGGCGAAACGTGCAGTGCTCGTGGCGCAGGCGGATCAGCCGCCGCGTGAAGTCGCGCAGCGCGGCCGCGCCGTCGCTCACGCCGCTCCCGTCCCAGTCGTACCAGGACAGCTCATTGTCCTGGCACCAGCAGTTGTTGTTGCCGCGCTGGGTGCGTGCAATCTCGTCGCCCCCGAGCAGCATCGGGGTGCCCTGGGAGACGAACAGCGTGGTCAGGAAGTTGCGCTGCTGGCGGGCTCGCAGCTCCAGCACCGCGGGGTCGTCGGTGTCGCCCTCGACGCCGCAGTTCCACGAGCGGTTGTCGTCGCTGCCGTCCTGGTTGTCCTCGAGGTTGGCCTCGTTGTGCTTGTGATCGTAGGAGACCAGGTCGGCGAGCGTGAAGCCGTCGTGTGCGGTGATGAAGTTGATCGACGCGAACGGGTCGCGGCCATCGGCCTGGTACAGGTCGGAGGACCCCGACAGCCGAGAGGCGAGCGCGCCGGCGGTCGCGTGGCCGCGCCAGAAGTCCCGCATCGTGTCCCGGTAGACCCCGTTCCACTCCGACCACAGGACCGGGAAGTTGCCGACCTGGTAGCCCCCGGGTCCCACGTCCCAGGGCTCGGCGATCAGCTTGACCTGCGAGAGCACCGGGTCCTGGTGGATCACGTCGAAGAACGCCGACAGGCGATCGACGTCGAAGAACTCACGCGCCAGCGCCGAGGCCAGGTCGAACCTGAAGCCGTCGACGTGGCACTCGGTGACCCAATAGCGCAGCGAGTCCATGATCAGCCGCAGCACGCTCGGGTGGACTGGGTTCAGCGAGTTGCCGGTGCCGGTGAAGTCGACGTAGTAGCGCGGGTTCTCGGGGTCGAGCCGGTAGTACGCCTGATTGTCGACTCCCTTGAACGACAGCATCGGGCCGAGGTGGTTCCCCTCGGCCGTGTGGTTGTAGACGACGTCGAGGATCACTTCGATGTTCGCCTGGTGCAGGCGCTTCACCATCGCCTTGAACTCGTGCACGCCGGCGCCCGCCTTGTCGATCGTCCGATA
>JAFAZB010000094.1 GCA_019240015.1 Solirubrobacterales bacterium | reverse complement strand
CGAGACGAGCTGCGACGACACCTGCGCAGCGGTGCTCTCCGCCGAGGGCGAGATCCTCGCCAACGTGGTCTCCTCGCAGGGGATCCACGACCGCTACGGGGGGGTGGTGCCGGAGATCGCCTCGCGCCACCATCTCGAGCTGGTCGGAGAAGCGGTGGACGATGCGCTCGCGCGCTCCGGCGTCACGCTGCGCGAGATCGAGCTGATAGCGGTCACCCGCGGTCCGGGTCTGGTCGCGGCGCTGCTGGTTGGAGTGGCCACGGCCAAGGCGCTCGCGGCTGCCTACGAGCTGCCGCTCGCCCCCGTCGACCACCTCCACGGCCACGTCGCGGCGAGCTTCATCGGCCCGGATGCGTTCGAGCCCCCCTTTCTGAGCCTCGTCGCGAGCGGTGGACACACTTTCCTGGCGCACGTGACGGACCGCGGGCCAGGGTTCGAGCTGCTTGGTGAGACGCTCGACGACGCCGCTGGAGAGGCGTTCGACAAAGGGGCCCGGCTGCTAGGCCTGGGCTACCCCGGCGGGGCGGCGCTCGAGCGGCTGGCCCGGGACGGCGACCCCGACGCGTTCGAGTTCCCGACCGCGGCCCGCATGAAGGGCCTCGACTTCTCGTTCGCGGGGTTGAAGACCGCGCTGCTCTACCGCCTACGAGCGCTCGGCGAGGTGCAAGCCGCGCGCCGGCTTGCCGATCTCGCCGCGTCCTACCAACGGGCGATCGTGGAGTCGCTCGCAGTTCGCGTGCAGCGCGCGCTCGCGAGCACCGGCCTGGAGCGGCTGGCGATCGGCGGCGGCGTGGCCGCCAACGGCCCGCTGCGTGAGCGGATCGCGGGCCTCGGCCTCGTCCACCACGTCCCGCCTCGCGAGCTGTGCACCGACAATGCGGCGATGATCGCCAGCGCCGCGCGGTACGTCGATCCGATTCCGTACCCGCACTACCTGGAGCTCGACGTGTACGCCACCGGCGAGCGCCCGTCGATGGGCGCATGAGGACGGTCGTCCTCTACGGCCGCGAGGGTTGCTGTCTGTGTGACGAAGCGCGCGAGATCCTCCAGCGCGTTCGCTGCAAGCGCCCGTTCCGGTTCCAGGAGCGTGACATCGACGAGCACGAGGCGCTCCAGCGCGCCTATCTGGAGCGGATCCCGGTGGTCACGATCGACGGTGTAGAGGCGTTTGAGCTGTTCGTCGACGAACACGAACTGGAGCAGCGGCTCGGCTAGAGTGCAGCGGGGATGAGCTACACGGTCGGCCGCGGAAGCCCGTCTCTCGCCGAGGAGATCGCGGGCGACGATAAACCGGGTGAGAAGCTCTCGCTGGGGGTTGCGGCGCGCCTCTCGCGCTACCTCCAGGTGCTGACCCAGGCCCGGAAGATGGGCAAGGAGACGATCTCCTCCCAGGAGCTCGCCGACTACACGCACGTCAACTCCACCCAGATCCGCAGGGATCTGTCCGGATTCGGCAAGTTCGGCAAGCGGGGGGTCGGCTACAACGTGGAGTCGCTGGTCAGCCAGATTCGCAAGATCCTGCGGACCGCCGGCCAGCACAACATCGCGCTGTTCGGCGCGGGGCATCTGGGCACCGCGATCGCCACCTCGGACATCTTCGCCGATCACGGATTCCGGGTCGTGGCGATGTTCGACATCGACGAGGGCAAGGTCGGCTCGGAGATCGGGCCGCTCACCGTGCGCCACAACTCGGAGCTGAAACGCGTGGTCGAGGATCAGGACATCGTCGTCGCGGTGCTCGCGGTCCCCTCCTCGGCCGCCCAGACGCTCGCCGACGAGCTGGCTGACGCGGGCGTGAAGATCATCTTCAACTACTCGGACGCGCTGCTTCAGGTCCCTCCCGAGGTCACCGTCCACACCTCCAGTCCCGCGGTCGACCTGCTCTACGCGCTGTACTTCTATCTGACCTAGATGATCGATTCCAAATTGTTCGATCCGGATGCGCCCGGGCTAACTTCGCGGATGCGCCCCGGCCGCTCGGCTCGCGTAGCGCTGCTACGCGTCGCCTCCCATCCGCGGCGCCCCGCTCGTTCCCCGGACGCCCCGATCTCACCCAATTTGGAATCAATCATCTAGTGGCCTCGGCCAGTGGAGCTCGACCTGGACACCGCTCGCGCGGCTTTCGACGCCTCGACCGACTTCACGGTCGGGCTCGAGGAGGAGTTCGCGCTCCTCGATCCCGCTGACCTGGGGCTGCGTCCCCGCTTCGAGGAGCTGCAGCGGGCCGCCAGCGCCGACCCGCAGCTGGCCGGCTCGATCTCCGGCGAGCTGATCTCCTCGGAGATCGAGATCCGCTCCGGACGCGGAGCCGACCTCGCTGCGGCGAGCGCGGCGCAGCGCGAGCACCGTCGCCGGCTGTTCACGCTCGCCGAACGGCACGGCGTTGCGCTCGGCGCCACCGGCACGCATCCGTGGTCTGACTACCGCGAGCAGCACATCATCGAGACCGAGCACTACCGGCGCGTCGAGGAAGGGCTGAAGTACGTCGCGTGGCGGAACAACACCTTCTCGCTGCACGTCCACGTCGGGGTCGCGGGAGCCGACCGCGCCGTGCGGGTGTGCGACCGGCTCCGTCCGCTGCTGCCGCTGCTGCTCGCGATCTCGGCCAGCTCGCCGTTCCTCGATGGGCGGGATTCGGGCCTGCACAGCGCGCGCACGCAGATCTTCACGCGCAGCTTCCCCCGCTGTGGCGTGCCCGATGCGTACGGCAGCTGGGACGCGTTTGCGGACTACATCGAGTTTCTGGTCAGCACCAGATCGATCGTCGAATACACCCAGGTGTGGTGGTCGATCCGCCCCCATTTCTCGTTCGGGACCGTCGAGGTGCGGATCTGTGACGCCCAGCCCACCGCTGCCGAGTCCGACGCGCTCGCGGCGCTGATCGTGGCGTGCGTCGCCCAGGCGGCGCGCGACGTCGACGCGGAGGTGCCGTTCCGGGATCAGCCCGCTCGGATGATCGAGGAGAACCTGTGGCGCGCGCTGCGCTACGGGCTCGACGGGGAACTGCTGGATCTCGAACGCCGCCGGCCCTATCCGGCCTCGGACGCGCTCGCGCGACTGCTGGACTGGTGCGGCCCCGCGCGAGCGCAGCTGGGGATCGAGGTCGAGCTGCCGGCGCTCAACGCCGCACAGCGTCAGCGGCGGATGAGCGCGGCCGGAATGAGCCTCTCCGAGGTCTACGGCGTGATGGTGAGCGAGACCCGGGAGACGTATTCTCAAGGGTGATCCGATGAGCACGCCACGCTCAGAGCCCACCGAGGAGGAGCTTCGCTCGGCCTACGAGGCGCAGATCAAGCAGATTCGCGTCGAGCAGGTGCTGCTCGAGAACGTGGTCTCGCTGGTCAATCTCGGCATGCGGCGTACGGGTCTGGCGCCGGGAACCGAGGACGAGCGAGACCCCAACCAGGTCAGGCTCGCGATCGAAGGGGTCCGCGCGGTACTGCCCCTGGTGGAGCAGTCGGGGCCGCAGCAGGTGGGGCCGATCCGGGACGCGCTCTCGCAGCTACAGCTCGCATACGTCAAGATCGGCGGCCCGGAGTCCTCGCAGCAGCCGGGCGATGTGGGCTCACCGCAACCGGTGGGGGCTCCCGAGGGTCCCGCCGAGCCCGAGCCCAAGCCGGGCGACCCCGGGCCCGCCCAGCGCAGCGGACGTCTGTGGGTCCCAGGCCAGTAGCAGGGCGCGGCGCGCCTGCGCACGCTACACTCGCCCGCGGCTAAGTCCCGGGCCACCGCTCGTTGCAGCGGCGGCCCTTTGCAGTTGTTGGCGACGCTCCCGCGCGCGCCTCAAACCCAGAGCTTCTCCGGAGGACCCGCTTGACAAGCTTTCTGACGCACCACGGCGTCCTGGTCGCGCTTGTGTGCGCCGCGGCGGCCATCGTCTACGGCGCCACCACCTCCCGCGCGCTGCTCGCCCTCTCGCCCGGTAACGAGCGCATGCGTGCGATCTCGGCGGCGGTTCAGGAAGGCGCTTCCGCCTATTTGAACCGGCAGTACACCACGATCGCAGGCGTCGGCCTGGTGCTGTTCGTCGCCCTGATTCCGATCCAGAACATCCGCGTGGCGATTGGATTCGCGGTCGGTGGGCTGTTCTCCGCCGCGGCCGGCTACATCGGCATGAACGTCTCGGTCCGCGCAAACGCGCGCGTGGCCGAATCCGCTCGCGGCGGGGTCTCGCCGGCGCTGGCGGTCGCGTTCCGCGGCGGGGCGGTCACAGGCCTGCTGGTGGTCGGTCTCGCGCTGATCGGGGTCGCCGGCTACTACGGAGTTCTGACCTGGATCGCCGGCGAGAGCCAGCGCCATGCGGTCGACGCGCTGATCGGGCTCGGTTTCGGGGGCTCCTTGATCTCAGTCTTCGCCCGCCTCGGCGGCGGGATCTTCACCAAGGCAGCCGACGTGGGGGCGGACCTGGTGGGCAAGATCGAGGCCGGGATCCCCGAGGACGATCCCCGCAATCCCGCCGTGATCGCCGACAACGTCGGCGACAACGTCGGCGACTGCGCCGGCATGGCGGCCGATCTGTTCGAGACCTACGCGGTCACCGCGGTGGCGGTGATGCTGCTCGGCATCCTGCTGTTCAACCAGCAGTCGGCGGTCGCGCTATATCCGCTGACACTCGGCGGGATCTCGATCGTGGCCTCGATCATTGGCACGTTCGCGGTTCGCTCCCGCGCGGGGAACGTGGAGCGCGCGCTGTACCAGGGTCTGATCGTCTCCGGGGCGCTCGCGGCGCTCGCCTTCATCCCGATCACCTACTGGATGATGGGTCACCTCACGCTCAAGAGCGGCTCGGCGACGCCGCACTGGTGGAAGTTCTACCTCTGCTCGCTGATCGGAATCGGGATCACCGCGTGCCTGTTCGTGATCACCGACTACTTCACCTCGACCCGGTTCTCGCCGGTCAAGAGCACGGCACGGGCATCCCAGACCGGGCACGCCACCAACATCATCCAGGGGCTCGCCCAGGGCTTCCAGTCCACGGCTCCGCCGGCGATCGTGATCGCGCTGGGAATCCTCGGCGCCTGGAAGCTCGCCGGGGGGGGCAGCCAGGGCATCTACGGGATCGGCGTCGCGGTCATGGCGCAGCTCTCGCTGACGGGATTGATCGTGGCGCTCGACGCGTTCGGTCCGATCACCGACAACGCCGGTGGGATCGCCGAGATGGCCGAGCTGCCGGAGGAGGTCCGC
>JAFAZB010000535.1 GCA_019240015.1 Solirubrobacterales bacterium | reverse complement strand
GATCGCCTCCACGCGGGCGACGCGCGCCAGCACCTCGGTGATCTGCTCGACCGTCGGACGCTGGAAGTCGAAGCGATGGCAGCGGTCGATCACCGTGGGTGGGACCTTCTGCGCCTCGGTGGTGGCGAGCACGAAGATCGTGTTCGGCGGCGGCTCCTCGAGCGTCTTTAGAAAGGCGTTCCACGCGGCGGTCGAGAGCATGTGCGCCTCGTCGAGGATGTACACCTTCTGGCGCCCGGACACGGGGGCGTAGGCGACCGACTCGCGCAGCGCGCGGATGTCGTCGACCGAGTTCGACGAGGCGGCGTCCATCTCGATCACGTCCAGCGAGCTTGCGGCGGCGATCGAAGCGCACGACTCGCACACCCCGCAGGGCTCCACGGTGGGCCCGCGCTCGCAGTTCAGGCACGCGGCGAGGATCTTCGCCATCGAGGTCTTCCCTGTCCCCCGCGAGCCGACGAACAGGTACGCGTGATGGACCTTCCCCCCCGCGACGGCGTTGCGCAGCGTGCGCACGACCGCCTCCTGGCCGACGACCTCGGCGAACGTGCGCGGGCGGTGGCGGCGGTAGAGCGAGGGGCCGGTGGACACGAAGAGTCGAGTCTAGTGACGGCCGGGGACCGTCATGGGCCCAGCCTGAAAGGCGGACCGTGCACCCCCCGTCGAGGCCGGTACCCGGGGCGCGACCGCCGTGACGCGACTCCTGCTCGGTGCTCCCGCGGCGCCTGAAGGTGGCCGCTTAAGGCTGCTTCCTTCCGGACCTGACCTGGTTCACGGGTCTTCATCGCCTAGGGACCGAACCGTCAACATCGCGCACAGGGCGCGGACCCCGGGGCCTGTGCCCCTCGGGAGGGGATTCAGCCCCGCTAGAGCGGATTGCGGGTACAGGGCACCGCTAGCACCCCGCCTAGCACGGTCCAGACAGGATCGTAGCGCGAACGGGACGATGAGTCGGACCGCGACCACCGCTATCTTGCTGAGCCATGGCCAGCAGAAGGGCGCATACATGAACGTCGGCATCGTAGGGCTCGGATATGTCGGGTTGCCGCTGGCGGTTGCGTTCGCCGAGGCCGGCGACGATGTCGTAGCGCTTGACGTCGATCCGCTGAAGATCACCGCCGTCAACGCCGGCGACTCCTACATCGAGGACATTCCCTCGGAGCGGCTGCGCGCCGTGCTGCCCAGGATCAGGGCCACCTATCGCTACGCCGACCTGGCCAAGGCCGACGCGGTGATCATCTGCGTCCCCACACCGCTGACCGCCAACCGCGAGCCTGACCTCGGGCCGCTCGACGCCGCCGCCAAGTCCCTGGCCCAGGTGCTCCAGCCCGGCCAGCTGATCGTCCTCGAGTCGACCACGTACCCCGGCACGACGCGGGAGCGGGTCATGCCGCTGCTCGAGTCGACCGGTCTGCGCGTGGGCACGGACATCAACCTCGCCTTCTCGCCCGAGCGCGTCGACCCGGGCCGCACCGACTACACGCTGCGCACCACGCCCAAGGTGATCGGCGGGATCACCCCGGCCTGCCTGGATCGGGTCGATGAGCTCTACAGCCGCGTGTGCGACCACATCGTGCGGGTCTCGACCCCCGAGGCGGCTGAGCTCACCAAGCTGCTCGAGAACATCTTCCGCTCGGTCAACATCGCGCTCGTCAACGAGCTGGCCATGCTCGCCGAGCGCATGGGCATCGACATCTGGGAGGTGGTCGACGCCGCCTCGACCAAGCCCTACGGGTTCATGCGCTTCGAGCCGGGCCCGGGCATGGGCGGCCACTGCCTGCCGGTGGATCCCTTCTATCTCACCTGGCGGGCCCGTCAGTTCCACATGTCGACCGAGTTCATCGAGCTCGCCGGCAAGATCAACCAGTACATGCCCTACCACTGCGCCGAGCGCGTGGAGTGGGCGCTCAACGACGTGGCCAAGCCGGTCAAGGGGTCGCGTATAGCGATCCTCGGGGTCTCCTACAAGGCCGGCGTGGGTGACATGCGCGAGTCGCCGGCGCTGCGCATCATGGAGGTCCTGGCCGAGCGCGGTGCGCTCCTGCGCTACCACGACGCATTCGTCCCCTCGCTGCCCGAGCTCGGGCTCGAGAACGCGGCGCTGGCCGAGGCGGTGGCCGACGCCG
>JAFAZB010000400.1 GCA_019240015.1 Solirubrobacterales bacterium | reverse complement strand
CGGAAGTAACCGCCGAGCAGCGGAGTCGCCATCAGCGCGTCGTGCGCGGTGCCATGAAGGGGACGGCTGCGACCGAAATGACGCCACCACTGCACGCCGATCGTCCATGCATCCCACACGAACGGCGCACCCGAATGGATCCCGATCAGCAGTACGGGCGGCGCAGGAAGCTTGTTCCACCCCTCGATCTCCATCCGGAACCAATAGTCCATCAGCGGGTTCCAGAAGTACTTCTGGCGCTCTAGGAACTCCCAGTCGGGGCCCTCGAGGTCCCACTGGGACGCGCGATCGGAAATCAAGCCGGCGGCGCCTGATTGGCCTGCGCGCCGGCGCGCCGTCCTCGCCCTGGCCTGCTCGGCGTGGCGCTCGGCCTGGGCTTGCCGGGTCTCTGAGCGGCGCTCGGATCGCTGCTGCGCCAATCGCTGCCGTCTTGCTTGCAGGTCGTCCACCGCTCCCTCTCGCGCACTCAGGGTCTATCAGGCTCTGGATACCCGCGCCGGCCACTGATTACAACGGTTCGGGCGGGGGCAGTAGGGCCGTGGACTCGACGAGGAGCACGGATGAAGATCGGCTACTTCCTGTCAAGTGAGGAGTGGGGACCCCACGACCTAGTCGCGCAGGCCGTCAAGGCGCAGCAGGCGGGCTTCGACGGCTTGTGGATCTCGGACCACTACCACCCATGGAACGACGAGCAGGGTCACAGCCCGTTCGTGTGGTCGACGATCGGCGCGATCGCGCACGCGACCGACGGGATGCGCGTCACCACTGCGGTCTGCCCGACGATTCGCACCCACCCGGGGATCATCGCCCAGGCCGCTGCGACCTCGGCGGTGCTGCTCGACGGGCAGTTCTGCCTCGGGCTGGGGAGCGGGGAGGCGCTCAACGAGCACATCTTCGGCGATCGCTGGCCCGGTGCGGACGAACGGCTCGAGATGCTGGAGGAGGCAGTGGAGGTGATCCGCAAGCTGTGGGAGGGCGGGGTCAAGGACCACCGGGGACGCCATTACCGCTTGGAGCACTGCCGCGTCTACGACCTTCCCGATGCCCCGCCCCCGATCGTGATCTCGGGCTTCGGGCGTAAGTCGGTCGAGCTGGCGGCGCGGATCGGCGACGGCTACTGCACGGTGGGCCCCGACGCCGACTCGGTGGAGCTGTTCCGCTCCCGCGCTCCCGATGGGAAGCGCAAGCTCGTCCAGGGCGGCTTGAAGGTCTGCTGGAGCGAGGACGCGGCGCGGGCCCGCAAGACAGTTCACCGGCTGTGGCGCAACGAGGCGCTTCCCGGCGAGCTGGCGCAGGTGCTGCCGACGCCAGAGCACTTCGAGCAGGCGACCGAGCTCGTCACCGAGGAGATGCTGGCCCAGGAGACGCCCTGCGGCCCGGACGTCGAGGAGCACCTGGAGGCGATCAAGGCTTACGCCGACGCCGGCTTCGACGAGCTGTACGTGAACCAGATCGGGCCCGAGCAGGATGCCTTCTTCGACGCCTACCGGGAGCGGGTGCTGCCGCGGTTGAGCTGATGTCGCGGATCGCCACGCTGATCGGGGTGCTCGCGCTTGCGGCGGGCTTCTATCTGCTGCTGATCGACACCATCGATCCGCCCGAGCTGTACGTGCTGTGCGGCGTCGCGCTCGGCGCCGTGGGCCTGTTCGGGGCCTCGCGCCGGGAGGGCCTCACCGAGGCGGCGATCAGCTGGCGGTGGCTGCTCGCCAGCTGGCGGATCGCGTGGCGGGTTCCAGTTCACGTGGTGCTGCTCTGTCGCGAGGCGCTCGCGCAGCTGGCACAGCGAGAGCCCACCCGGGGCAGCTTCCGGGCCGTTTCGTTCCGGGGTGGGCGGCGACCCCGCGACGCCGGCCGTCGCGCGCTGACCGAAGCGCTCGGCTCGCTGGCCCCAAACACGATCGTGATCGGCGTCGATCCGGACCGCGAGCTGTTGCTGGTCCACCAGCTCCACCGCCAGGGAGGAGCCGAGGAGCTGGACGTGCTGGGGCTGGGATGAACGAGTGGGAAATCGCCGCGCTCGTGCTCGCGGCCGCGATGCTGCCGTGTCTGGCGATCTGCGTGCTGGCGCAGGCGCCGCACGCCTTGGCCGCGCTCGAGGTCGCGGCCACGCTGCTGAGCACCAGCCTGATGGCGCTCTCCGAGGGCTTTCACCGGCAGCCGTTCGTCGACCTCGCGGTGGTGTTCGCGCTGCTGTCGGTGATCGGAGCGCTGGCGTTCGCGAGGCTGATGGAGCGGGACCTGTGAGTGCCACGCGGATCCTCGCGACCGTGCTGCTGGTGTCGGGCGGGGTGCTCGAGCTGTTCGCGCTGCTCGGGGTCAGCGTGATGCGGGACGTCTTCGACCGCCTGCACTACGTCGGCCTGGCCGGGTTCGGGGCGCTACTCGTCGGCGCCTCGATCCTGGTCCGGGAGTCGTTCTCACTGATCGGCGACAAGGCGCTGCTGACGGGGGTCCTGCTGGTGACGCTTGGCCCGGTGCTGGTGCACGCGACCGCGCGCAGCATGCGGGTCCGCGAGCGGGGCGACTGGCGGCAGGGGATCGAGCGGGAGCGCGAGCCATGACGGCCCTGCAACTCGTGGCGCTGGTGCTGACGGCGCTGGGGGGAGCGGCAGTCGTGCTGACCCCGGACCCGCTACGCCAGACGCTGGTGCTGGGGATCTACGGGCTGGTGCTGACGTTCCTGTTCTTCACCTTTCAGGCCCCCGACGTGGCGCTGTCGGAGATCGTGGTCTGCACCGTGGGTCTGCCGCTGATCATCCTCGCGGCACTGCGCAAGATCCGCCGCCAGGACCGGGGCCGTGAGCAGGACGGGGAGGAGTGAGCCGGCGGTTTCGTCTGGGGCTGTTCGCGCTCGCCGGTCCCGGCCTCGCCGTGGTGCTGCTGCTGGGCATGCACGGGCTGCCGGCGTTCGGTCACTTCCGTGGCCTGTACGGGGTGCTCGCCAACCGCCTCGAGCCGCCGCTGCGACACGCCACCGACATCGTCACGGCGCTGAACTTCGACCTGCGGGCGTTCGACACCCTGGGGGAGGAGTTCATCCTGTTCGGGTCTGTCTCTGGCGTGGCACTGCTACTGCGCCAGCTGCGCGACGAGCACAAGGACGAGCGCAACCGCGACGTCGCCGACCACCGTTTTGCGGACGCCAGTGACGCCCTGCGGGTCACTTCGCTGATCCTGATCCCGCTCGCGTTCGCGCTCGGCGCGTACGTGGTCGTGCACGGCCAGCTGACCCCGGGCGGGGGCTTCCAAGGAGGAGTGGTGCTCGCCGCCGGGCCGATCGCGATCCTGCTCGCCGGCCGCTACTTCGCGCTCAAGGCGCTGGCACCGGCCTGGGCGCTCGAGGCGCTCGACTCGATCGGCGCCGGCGCATACGCGCTGATCGGGCTGGGCGGCTTGATCTTCGCCTCGGTGTACCTCCAGAACTTCCTGCCGCTGGGGACCCCGGGCAAGCTCCTGTCGGCGGGGACGATGCCGCTCAACAGCCTCGCGGTCGGGATCGAGGTGACCGGCGCGTTCCTGCTCACCTGGACCGAGTTCTTGGATCAGGCGCTGATCGTCGAGCGAGGGGCACGGTGAGCTTCCTGCCCTACGTGGTCGCCGCCTGGCTGTTCGTGGTTGGCCTGTGGGGGGTCGTCTCGAGCCAGAACCTGGTGCGGACGGTGCTCAGCCTGACGGTGGTGCAGTCATCGACCTACCTCGTGCTGCTGGGCGTCGGCTACCGCTCGGGCGCCCAGGCCCCGATCGTCGCCGACATCCCCGCCTCCTCGCGGCTTGTCGATCCGGTCGTGCAGGTGCTGGTGCTGACGGACGTCGTGATCGAGGCCACGGTCACCGCGCTGCTGCTCGCGCTCGTGGTGCAAGCGCACAAGCGCTTTGGCAGCGTGGACCCGGCCGACCTGCGCACGCTGCGGGACTAGCGCATGTCCCACCTGGCCGCGCTCCCAGTCGTGATTCCGTTCCTGGCCGGATCGCTGCTCGTGGCGGTTGGGTTCGTCGCGCCGCGCGCCTTCAGCGACAGCGTCGGGATGGTGATCGCGCTCTCGGTCAGCACGATCTGCGTGCTGCTGGCGGTGCACGCCGGGTCGCGTCCGTTCGCGTACTGGCTGGGGGGCTTTCGCCCGCACCAGGGAGCCTCGCTGGGGATCTCGCTGTCGATCGATCC
Organism: Solirubrobacterales bacterium; assembly: GCA_019240015.1. Lineage (GTDB taxonomy): Bacteria > Actinomycetota > Thermoleophilia > Solirubrobacterales > Solirubrobacteraceae > Palsa-465. The sequence continues at coordinate 8,681 of JAFAZB010000400.1, read as the reverse complement.
GGTCGGCGCCGGGATGGCTGCGTTCGCCGCGGTGCTGGTGAGCGCCGCGCTCGCCTATTCACTGCGCTACTTCGACGCCGTTGAGGGGCTGTTCCACGGCCTGATGCTGCTGTTCATGGGAGCGATGGCGGGCTTCTGCCTGACCGGTGATCTGTTCAACCTGGTGGTGTTCTTCGAGCTGATGGGGGCCGTGGCGTACGCCCTGACCGCCTACCGGATCGAGGAGCGGGCGCCGATCCAGGGCGCGATCAACTTCGCGATCACCAACAGCATCGCCGGCTACGCGATGTTCATCGGCGTCGCGCTGCTGTACGGACGCACGGGCGCACTGAACATGGCTCAGATCGGCGCGGCGCTCGACTCCCACCACGCCGATCCACTGGTGGTCGTGGCGATGGTGCTTCTGTTCGTGGGCTTCCTGACCAAGGCCGCGGCGGTGCCGCTGCACTTCTGGCTCGCCGACGCCCACGCGGTGGCCCCGATCCCGGTCTGTGTCCTGTTCTCCGGCGTGATGGTCGAGCTCGGCCTGTATGCGGTGGCGCGGCTCTATTGGGTGATCTTCGCCGGTCCGATGGGCCCCCATGCGGCCGCGTTACGGGCGATCCTGGTGGCGGTCGGGGTCCTGACCGCGCTGCTCGGCGCCGGGATGTGCTTCGCGCAGCGGCACATCAAGCGGCTGCTGGCGTTCTCGACGATCAGCCATGTGGGAGTGTTCGTATGCGGGCTGGCGCTGCTGAGCGCCAAGGGGTTGGCTGGCGTGGCGAGTTACGTGGTCGGCCACGGCCTGACCAAGGGGGCGTTGTTCATGTGCGTGGGCGTGCTTCTGCACCGCTTCGCGACCGTCGATGAGTACGACCTCCACGGCCGTGGCACGGCGCTGCCCGCCGTCGGCGTGCTGGTCGTAGTGGGCGCGCTGCTGCTGGCCGCGATCCCCCCGTTCACTGCGTTTGCGGGTAAGTCGCTGCTCGAGACCGGAGCGGCCGACGCAGGCTACGGCTGGCTGACGGCGCTGTTCGTGCTGGTCTCGGCGCTCACCGGCGGCGCCGTGCTGCGGGTCGCGGGGCGGGTGTTTCTCGGCTGGGGTCCCAGCACCGGCCCCGACCCCCAGCAGGCCCGGGCTGCCAGGGAGCGCGTCGATGAGACGCGCGGCGAGCGCGACCACACCCCGGTGCTGATGGTGCTGGTGCCCGCGCTGATGCTGCTGGCGGCCGCCGCGGTCGGGCTCATGCCCGGCGCAGTGCCCGGGATCGAGCGCCTCGCCAGTCGCTTCACCGAGCACGCGGCATACGCCTCCTGGGTCCTGCACGGGAGGGCCGTCCCGCTGCCCAAGCTCGCCCCGAGCCACGTCGCGTTGGCGGATGTGCTCTACGGAGCGCTGTCCGCGCTGGGTGCGGTTGGCGCGGCGGCGCTGGGGCTGTTTGGACGGCCCCTGCGCGAGGCGCTACCGGATTCGGTCGCAGGCCTGGGGCGGGGCGCGCTGCGGACGGTGCGCTTCGTGCACACCGGGCACATCGGCGACTACATCGCCTGGTGGAGCGCCGGCGCGAGCGTGCTCGGCGGCGTGTGCCTGCTGGCGCTGAGGTGAGAGGGCGGCCGCACCACCGGGGGGCGCCCGCACCACCCTGTCCGATCACGCCAAGTTGGGCCCGTCGAAAGCCGAAATGGGGGCTCATGCATGTAGGTCATGCACGAGCCCCCATTTGGCGGGACGCGCCCCCAAAATGGGTGTTTGGGCAGGGTCGCGCCCGCCACGCACCGCACCGGCTAATCACCAGCGTCCTCCGAGGTCCGGCGCAGCTTTTCGATCGCGCCGCGTAGCAGCCGCGAGACCTGCATCTGCGAGACGCCGATTCGTTCGGCGATCTCGGACTGGGTCAGATCGCGGGCGAAACGCAGGTACAGGATCATCCGATCGGTGTCGGTGAGCGCCATCACGCCCTGGGCGATCACCGTCATGTACTCGGCCACCTCGAGCCGCTCGTCCTCGGAGCCGAGCAATTGCGCGGGCACGGCGCTCGGGCGCTCGTCGTCCTCGGGCCCCTCCTCGAGCGTGGTGGCATGGCGCGCGTGATAGGCCTCGATCGCCTCGAGCGTCTCCTCCTCGCTCGTGCCAAGAGCCTGCGCCAATTCGGGCACCGACGGCGAGCGACCCAGGCGCGAGGACAGCTCGTCGGTCCTCGCCGCCAGCTCGAGCGCGCGTTCCTTGACCCCGCGGGGTACGTGTAGCGCCCAACCGCTGTCGCGGAAGTGACGCTTCAGCTCGCCGAGGATCGTCGGCGTCGCGTAGCTGGTGAACGCGAATCCCCGCTCAGGGTCGAACTTCGCAATCGCCTTCAGCAGACCGAGCGAGGCGACCTGGACCAGGTCCTCGAACGGCTCGGTCCTGGAGTGATACCGACGCGCCAGGTTGCGCACCAGCGGCTCGAACCGTCGTACGAGCTCCTCCTGGATCACCGGATCGGGCTCGCGGTGATGGCGCGCGAACAGCTCGTCGGTCGGCAGGGCCCGGAACTGGTCGCGCGCGAGGCGAGGCGATCCCGAAGTAGAGCGCCTCGCAGGAGGGTCGTGATGTGCCAAGCGCATCCTCCGTACAAGAGATCTGTACGACGGTCTGCGCCGGCATGGTCGCTACCGGGGGCCTCCCATCGCGAGAGCGAGGCGCCGGACTACGCGTCCAGAACCACAGCCATCATAGCTTCTCGGTCAGGCCAGTCCGGTCAGCTCGCGCTCGTAGAGCACGAACACCTCGACCTGGAGGTTCTGGACGATGTCGTTGGCGCTCATGAACGAGCACACGCGACGCCCCAGCGCCTCCTCGACCGCCTCGATCATCGCCCGGCGCATCGCCTGCTGGAGACCCAGCCGGCCGGCCGCTACGACGTCGCCCTTATCGGTGGCCTCCAGGGTCTGCTCTGCCTGCGTGTAGCCGCCTTCGAGCAGGCAAACGACCAGATTGCCGTCGATCGTGGTGCGGGCGCTGGTGGGTCCGCGCCCGACGTACTGCTTGTGAAGTCGCGCCAGCGCGTTCGAGATCTCCAGCGATCGCGAGGCGACGACCTGCTCGGCTCCCACCCCGTCGCTGATGGCCTGTGCGTCTACGTTCTCTTCGAGCATCGCGCGAACCGGTCCTTCGGGGCGACGATCTTACGCCTTCGCAGGGTGTTTGGCGAGCGGCGAGCGGAGGGTCGAGCGCCGTCCGCCGGCTCATCGCAGCGCGGTCTGATCGAGGCAGTCGCACAGCTCCGAGACCGACTCGAACACCCCCACCGCCCCCGACTCACGTAACTCGTCGACCGAGAAGCCGCCGGTCAGCACCGTGATCGTCTCGACCCCGGCGTTGGCGGCGGCCTTCACGTCCCATGGGGTGTCGCCCACCATCACGGCGTCGTCGGGGTCCGCGCCGGCCCGCTCCAGCGCGGCGCGGACGAGATCGGGCTCCGGCTTGGTCGCTTCCACGTCCGCCGAGGTGGTCCAGGCATCCGCGAGCTCGCGCGCGGCGAGCAGCTCCAGGTAGTGGTCCACCTCCTGCTCCTTGGCCGAGCTCGCCAGCACCACGGTGTGTCCACGCTGCTTGAGCTGCTCGATCAACTCGCGCGAGCCGTCCATCGTCTCGACCTCGTCGATCAGCTCGAAATACAGCTTGCCTTCGGTTTCCCTGATCGCATCGCCGTGCTGCTGCTCGGTGCGCTCGTCGGTCAGCGCTTCCACCACCTGGTCGCCGCCCATCCCGATGTGCCGGTGGATGCGCCACAACGGCAGCACGATTCCGTGCTCGCGGAAGGCCCGGAACCAGGCGATCGCATGGTGGTAGTTGGTGTCCACCAGCGTGCCGTCGATGTCGAGGATTGCGACCTTCATGTGGGAGGTGCGCTCGCGGCGGGCGGCTAGCTGCCCCGGACGCGATCGATCTCGACATCGGTCGACATTGTCAGAGCCAGTACCCGGTCCGCGGATCGGCGAACCGCCCCTGTTACGGCCCCCACCCCAGGGGTAAGATCGCGACCGCATGACCAACCGTCGGCGTTTGATCGCACCGGTGCTGCGGCAACTGGCGGGCGATCCCCTGGGGCTTGGCCGCGCAGCCCAGTCGGTTCGCTCCGAGGAGCTGACGCCCCGGACCAGCACCGCCGACAGGGTCGTCCAGTCGGTCTGCCCCTACTGCGCGGTGGGCTGCGGTCAGAAGGTGTACGTCAAGGACGAGCAGGTCGTGCAGATCGAAGGGGACCCCGACTCCCCGATCTCGCGCGGGAGGCTGTGCCCGAAAGGAGCGGCTTCGGAGAAGCTCGTCAACTCGCCGATGCGCGAGACCAAGGTCCGCTACCGGCGTCCGGGCGGGACCGACTGGGAGGAGCTCTCGCTGGAGCAGGCGACCGACATGATCGCCGAGCGCATGCTCCGCACCCGGCGAGACACCTGGGAGGAGGAGAACGAGGACGGTCAGCCGCTCAAACGCACGCTCGGCATCAACTTCCTCGGCGGCGCGACGCTCGACAGCGAGGAGAACTACCTGATCAAGAAGCTGTTCACCGCGCTGGGGGCGCTGTCGATCGAAAACCAGGCACGCATATGACACAGCTCCACGGTCCCCGGTCTGGGGACCTCGTTCGGACGTGGCGGCGCGACCACCTTTCAGCAGGACCTCCAGAACTCCGACTGCATCCTGATCATGGGCTCGAACATGGCCGAGCAGCACCCGGTCGGGTTCCAATGGGTGATCGAAGCCAAGGAGCGCGGCGCCAAGGTGATCCATGTCGATCCCCGCTTCACGCGCACCAGCGCGATGGCCGACCTCCACGTCCAGATCCGCGCCGGCAGCGACATTGCGTTCCTCGGCGGGATCGTCAACTACATCTTCGACCGCGACGCGTGGTTCAAGGAGTACGTCCAGCACTACACCAACGCGCCGGTGGTCATCAACCCGGAGTTCCAGGACGCGGAGGACATCGGCGGCTTCTTCTCCGGATGGGACCCCGAAACCGGCGCCTACGACATCGAGAGCTGGGGCTACGACGAATCGAGCCCTGAGGCAGCCGCCGGCAAGGCCGAGCAGCAGACCGACGTATCCGGCGAGCAGGCCCATGGCGCGCACGGGATCAAGCTCAGTGGCGGCGACCCGCCGCACGTGGACAACTCGATGCAGCACGAGCGCTGCGTGCTGCAGATCTTGCGCCGGCACTTCGCCCGCTATACGCCGGAGCTCGTCTCGGAGCTGTGCGGCTGCTCGCAGGAGGACTTCCTCAAGGTGGCGCAGGCGCTGTGCGAGAACTCCGGCCGGGAGCGCACTTCGGCGATCGCGTATGCCGTTGGCTGGACCCAACACACCGTCGGCGTGCAGAACATCCGCACGGCTGCGATCGTGCAGCTGCTGCTGGGCAACATCGGCCGCCCAGGCGGCGGGATCCTGGCGCTCCGCGGCCACGCCAACATCCAGGGCTCGACCGACATCCCGACGCTCTACAACATCCTGCCGGGCTACATCCCGATGCCCCATCCGCAGTCGGGTGCGTCGCTGGAGAAGTTCATCGCGCTGAATGGCCCCACGACGGGCGCCTGGGGGAACCTCAGGCACTACATCGTGTCGCTGCTCAAGGCGTGGTGGGGAGACGCCGCGACCAGCGAGAACGACTACTGCTTCCAATACCTGCCGCGCATCGACGGCGATCACTCGCACTACGCGATGATGCTGAAGATGCTCGACGGCGGCGTGCGGGGCATGTTCTGCGTCGGCCAGAACCCCGCCGTCGGCTCGGCCAACTCGAAGCTGATGCGCCTGGCGCTGGCGAAGCTCGAGTGGCTGGTGGTTCGCGACTTCCAGCCGACCGAGAGCGGGTTGTTCTGGAAGGACTCGCCCGAGCACGAGACGGGCGAGGTGCGCGCACAGGACATCCAGACCGAGGTGTTCTTCTTGCCCGCGGCGGCCCACACCGAGAAGGACGGCAACTTCACCAACACCCAGCGGTTGCTGCAGTGGCACCACAAGGCGTGCGATCCACCCGGCGACGCGCGCTCGGAGCTGCACTGGATCTACCACTTGGGCAGGGCGATCCGCTCCAAGCTCGCGGACTCTGAAGACCCCCGCGATCGCCCGCTGCTCGATCTGACCTGGGACTACCCGCTCCAGGGTCCGCACGGGGAGCCCGATGCGGCCGCCGTGCTCCAGGAGATCTCCGGCATGAGCGCGGACGGCTCGTTTTTGTCCAGCTACGACGAGCTGAAGGGTGACGGCTCGACCCGGGCGGGGTCATGGATCCACTGCGGCATCTACAAGGACGGCGTCAATCAATCGGCGCGCAAGAGGCCGGGCCAGGAGCAGAACTGGATCGCCCACGAGTGGGGCTGGTCGTGGCCCAAGGACGTCCGGATCCTTTACAACCGTGCTTCGGCGGATCCCGAGGGCAACCCGTGGTCGGAGCGCAAGCGCTACGTGTGGTGGGACGCGCAGGATGGAAAATGGACCAGCCTCGGCGACTCGCCCGACTTTCCGGCGACCAAGGCCCCCGACTTCGAACCGCCTGACGACGCCAAGGCGCTGGAAGCGATCTCGGGCGACAAGCCATTCATCATCCTGGCTGACGGGCGGGGATGGCTGTTTGCCCCGACCGGGCTCGTCGATGGGCCCCTGCCGACCCACTACGAGCCCCAGGAATCGCCGTTCACAAACCCGGTGTACCGCCAGCAGCACAACCCGACCCGGCAGACATTCAGCCGGGCCGAGAACCCCTACCACCCCCGCGGGGGGGAGCAAGGGGCCGAGGTGTTCCCGTACGTGCTCACCACCTACCGGCTCACCGAGCACCACACGGCCGGCGGTATGTCCCGGATCGTGCCCTACCTCGCCGAGCTCCAGCCCGAGTTCTTCTGCGAGGTCTCGCCGCAGCTAGCGGCCGAACGTGGGCTCGAACACGGCGGCTGGGCGACGATCGTCACCGCGCGTCAGGCGATCGAGGCGCGGGTGCTCGTGACCGAGCGGATCAAGCCGCTCCAGATCCAAGGACGCCCCATGCACCTGGTCGGCGTGCCCTACCACTGGGGAGGGGTCGGGATCGTGACCGGCGATTCGGGCAACGAGCTGCTGCCGCTCGCGCTCGACAACAACGTCCACATCAGTGAGTACAAGGCCGCCACCTGTGATATCCGACCCGGGCGGCGGCCGCGCGGGCCCGCCCGGCTCGAGCTCGTCGAGCAGTACAAGCAGCGGGCCGGGGTGAAGACGTGAAGCTCGAGACCCACGCCTGGCCGGCGACCTACGGCGATCGGGCCCAGCCGCGGATGGGCTTCTTCACCGACACCTCGGTTTGCATCGGCTGCAAAGCGTGCGAGGTCGCCTGCAAGGAGTGGAACCAGATCCCGATGTCGATCAAGGGGTTCACCGGCAACTCCTACGACAACACGGTCGCGCTCGGCGCCAACACCTGGCGCCACGTCGCGTTCGTCGAGCAGACGCTCGCCGCCGACGCCCGCGAAGGGGAATCGCTGGTGGCGGTGGCCGAGCGACAGGCGGCGATCGACGCCGGCGTGCACACCTATCAGGAGGGCGATGGGCTGCGGTGGCTGATGGCTTCGGACGTGTGCAAGCACTGCACCGACGCGGCGTGCCTCGAAGTGTGCCCCACCGGCGCGCTGTTCCGGACCGAGTACGGCACCGTGGTCGTACAGCAAGACGTGTGCAACGGCTGTGGCTACTGCGTGACCGCGTGTCCGTTCGGTGTCCTCGACCAACGCAAGGACGACGGGCGGGTGTGGAAGTGCACGCTCTGCTACGACCGGCTCAAGGACGATCAGCAGCCCGCATGCGCGCAGGCGTGCCCGACCAACTCGATTCAGTTCGGCGAGCTCTCGCAGCTCCGCGAGCGAGCCGAGCACCGGCTGGCTGCGCTGCAAGACGCCGGGCAGCGCAAGGCGCAGCTGTACCTCGCCGACGAGCAGGATGGCGTCGGTGGCGCGGGCGCGTTCTTCCTGCTGCTCGACGAACCCGAGGTCTACGGGCTGCCTCCCGACCCGGTCGACCCGGTGCGCGATCTCAGCTCGACCTGGGGAGCGGCCGCAGTCGCGACCGTGGCGCTCGGTGCGGGCCTCCTCGCAGCGGTGTTCGGTGGGCGCAGATGAGCGCCGATAACGCGGAGATCCGCTCCTACCATGGGCAGCGGGTGCTCAAGGAGCCGGTCTGGACCTGGGAGATCCCGCTTTACTTCTTCACCGGCGGGCTCGCGGGCGGCTCGGCCGGGTTGGCCTACCTGTCGGAGCTGCGGGGCGCCGAGGTCCTCGCCCGACGCGCCTGGACAGCGGCGCTGATCGGCATCGGCGTCAGCCCCGTGCTGCTCACCTCGGATCTGGGCAAGCCGCTGCGCTTCCTCAACATGCTGCGGCTGTTCAAGGTCACCTCCCCGATGAGCGTCGGCTCGTGGATCCTCGTCTCGAGCGGCGCGAGCACCGCGCTGGGCGGGGCGAGCGCGCTGACCGGTCTGTTTCCCCGTGCCGGCAGGCTGGCCCGCCCGGCGGCGGCGCTGATCGGGCTCCCGCTCTCGACCTACACCGGCGCGCTCGTGGCGAACACCGCGATCCCCGCCTGGCACGAGGCGCGCCGGCTGCTGCCGTTCCTGTTCGGGTCGGGGGCCGCGCTGAGCGCCGGAGCGGTGGCGGTGGCGAGCACGCCTCCCGCGCACGCGGCGCCTGCCCGCAGG
>JAFAZB010000295.1 GCA_019240015.1 Solirubrobacterales bacterium | reverse complement strand
TGAGCGGCGCGATCGTCAACACGGCGGTCAAGCACGCGAGCGGGCGTCCGGTCCGGGTGGTCAGCGTGCGGGTCGGGAGGTTGCGACAGGTGGTGCCCGCGACGCTCGAGTTCTACTTCGAGTTCGTCGCTCGGGGCACGCTGTGCGAGGGCGCACGGCTCGAGCAGGCGCTGATCGAGGCCCGTCTGCGCTGCCCGAAGTGCGACCACGAGTGGAGCATCGAGATCCCAGCGTTCCGCTGTCCCTCGTGCGGTGCGGGCGAGGTGCAGATCGCCACCGGAGATGAATTCGAAGTCGAATCTATCGAGGTAGAGGAGGCCGTATGCATCGGACACGGGTGAAGGTCGTCGAGGAAGCGCTCGACGCCAACAACACAATCGCGCGCGCCAACCGCGAGGACTTCGACTGCCACGGGGTGACGGTGATCAACTTCATGAGCGCGCCGGGAGCGGGCAAGACATCGCTGCTCGAGCGTGTCGTGACCGAGCTGCAAGGGGTGCGCGTCGGCGTGCTAGAGGGCGACGTGCAGGGCTCGCTGGACGCTGACCGCCTGGCCCAGCTCCACGTGCCGGTGACGCAGCTGAACACGGATCCCGGCTTCGGTGGGGAGTGCCATCTGGACGCGAACATGGTCCGCTCGGCGCTCACCGAGCTGCGGCTGGCGGACATCGACCTGCTGCTGATCGAGAACGTCGGCAACCTGGTGTGCCCGGCCGAGTTCAGCGTCGGCGAGGACCGCCGAGTGATGGTTGCCTCGGTGACCGAGGGCGAGGACAAGCCGCTCAAGTACCCGCTGATGTTCCGCACCTGCGACCTGGTGCTCGTCAACAAGATCGACCTGCTCCCCCACCTCGAGTACGACCTCGAGCGCTTCCTCTACAACCTCGACCAGGTCCATCCGGGCGTCGAGCGGATTCTTCTCAGCGCCCGCACTGGCGAGGGGATCGAGCAGTGGCGCGAGTGGCTAGGCGCGGCGGTGCGCACGGAGGGAGCGCTTGCGTGACCACAGCGCTTCGGCGTCGCTGAGCCCGCGGCTCGATGAGCTGACCGATCAGCGTTCGCTGGCTGGCCCGCGGTTCTTTGAGTCCGAGTCCGACCGGCTGGCACGGCTCTGCCACAGGATGGCCGAGCGGTTCGCGGGCGGCGGGCGGCTGATCGCGCTGGGGCGATCGCCTCAGGCACGCTCCGACGCCCGGCACGTCGCCGTCGAGTTCGTGCACCCCGTGATCGTCGGCAAGCGGGCACTGCCGGCGCTGGCGCTGACGAGCGAGGGAGGTTCGCTCGAGGCCCAGGTGGCGCTGCTTGCGCGGGCGCAGGACATCGTGATCGCATTCGGTGCCCGCGAGGACGGAGGCGAGGCGAGGCGCGCCCTCGCACTTGCTCGCGATCGCGGCTGCTTGACGATCGCCTTTGCGCCGGCCGGCGCCGAGTGGGAGCTCGAGCCGCCCAGCGCCGGCGCGGCCATCGTCCAGGAGCTGGTCGAGACGCTCTACCACGTGCTGTGGGAGCTCGTGCACGTGTTCTTCGAGCACCGTGGGTTGCTCGAGGGGCGCGACGAGCGTCGGGTCCACGACGCCGGCGCCTCGAGCTTTCTCTACCCGTTCCTGGCCGAGCGGGAGGATCGGCTCGAGCCGGTGCTGGAGGACGTGCGGCGCTCGGTTCTGCTCAAGAGCGAGGAGATCGCCCGCCTGCGTGAGCAGACGCTCGGCGAGAACCGCGAGGTGCTGATCGCCGCCGCGGGCGAGCTGCGCGAGCGCTTCGAACGGGGCGGCAGGCTGCTCGCGCTGGGCAACGGCGGCTCGGCGACGGACGCGATGGACGTGGTGGCCGACTTCCGGGCGCCGTGGCCTCACGGCGGGGTGCCCCGCCCCGCGATCGACCTTACCGAGGACCCGGCGATCATCACCGCGATCGCCAACGACATCGGCACCGACGCGATCTTCTCGCGTCAGGTGATCGCCTATGGGATGGACGACGACGCGCTGCTCGCGCTGTCCACCTCGGGCAACTCAAGCAACGTGATCGAGGCGCTGGCGGAGGCGCGCCGCCGAGGCCTGTTCACGATCGCGATGGTGGGCTACGACGGCGGCCGGGTAGCGAGCGAGGAGCTCGCCGATCACGTCGTCGTCACCCGCTCGGAGCACATCCCTCGGATCCAGGAGGCGCAGGCGAGCGCCTACCACGTGCTGCGGGAGCTCGTCGGGTGAGCGCGGCAGCCGTTCAGGTTCGGACCCGGCGGGTGGGGGTGCGCGTGGTCGGCACCGTGCAGGGTGTCGGCTTTCGCCCCTACGTCTACCGGCTCGCGGGGAAACTCGGGCTGAGCGGCCACGTGCTCAACGACGCCCATGGGGTGCTGCTCGAGGTCGAGGGCGCCGCGGCGGCCGTCGAGCGCTTCCTGGCGCGGCTCGAGGCCGACGCGCCGCCGCTCGCCGTGCTAGAGCGGCTCTTCGTTTCCGAGCTCCCGTCCACCGGCGAGGCGGGGTTCCTGATCCGCGCCAGCCCGGCCGGCGAGGCGCCCGACGCGCCGGTGACGCCGGACAGCGCCACCTGCGCGGACTGCCTGGCCGAGCTGCTCGACCGAAGCGACCGCCGCTATCGCTACCCCTTCATCAACTGCACCGGCTGCGGGCCACGGTTCACGATCGTGCGCGGCATTCCCTACGACCGGCCGCTGACGACGATGGCGGCCTTTCGGATGTGCCCGCAGTGCCTGGCCGAGTACGAGGATCCCGCCGACCGGCGCTTTCACGCCCAGCCCAACGCATGCCCGGCGTGCGGCCCAACGCTCGCGCTGCTCGACGGCGCCGGGCGGGCGGCGAGCCTGGGCGGCGCCCGCGATGCCGTGCAGGCCTGCGCGGCAGCGCTGTCCGACGGGGCGATCGCGGCGGTCAAGGGGATCGGCGGCTATCACCTCGCTTGCCGGGCCGACCAGGAGCAGGTGGTCGCGCGGCTGCGTGCGCGCAAGCATCGCGAGGACAAGCCATTCGCGCTGATGGTGGCGACGGTGTCAGACGCCGAGCGGCTGATCGAGTGCGATCAGAGCACCCGCGAGCTGCTCGAGTCAGTGCAGCGACCGATCGTGCTGGCGCCGCGCCGGCCGGATGCCGCGATCGCCCCCTCGGTGGCGCCGGGCGCCCCCGAGCTGGGAGTGATGCTGGCCTACTCGCCGCTTCATCATTTGCTGCTCGCCGATTGCTCGTTGCCACTCGTGATGACCAGCGGCAACGTGTCTGAGGAGCCGATCGCCTACCGCGACGAGGACGCACTCGAGCGCCTGGGGGCCATCGCGGACCTGGTCCTCGTGCACGACCGCCCGATCCAGACGCGCACGGACGACTCCGTCGTGCGAGCACGGCGTCCCGGCCACCGCGCACCGGCGCGAGCGCCGTCGCTGATCCTGCGCCGCTCGCGCGGGTACGTGCCGGCGAGCATCCCCCTAGCCGGGGGGCGCGCCCCGCTGCTGGCCTGCGGCGCCGAGCTGAAGAGCACCGTCTGCGTCGCCAAGGGCGGGCGCGCGTGGGTTAGCCACCACATCGGCGATTTGCAGAACTACGAGACACTCGAGTCCTTCACCGAGGCAGTCGGGCACTTCGAGCGGTTGTTTGCGGTAGCACCCGGCGTCGTGGCTCACGACCTGCATCCCGAGTACCTCTCGACCAAATATGCGGTCGAGCGCGAGGGCGTGCAGCTGATCGGCGTCCAGCACCACCACGCACACCTGGCGGCCTGCCTGGGCGAGCACGGCGAGGCAGGTCCCGCGCTGGGCGCGATCTTCGACGGGACGGGCTACGGGACCGATGGCACGATCTGGGGCGGGGAGCTCCTGCTGGGCTGCACCGCGGACTTCGATCGCGTCGGGAGCCTGTGGCCGGTGCGCCTACCGGGCGGCGAGCGGGCGATCCGCGAGCCGTGGCGGATGGCGTGCGCCTGGCTGGACGCGGTCGATCCCGGCCGGGAGTCCGAGACGGCTGCGCCGCCCGCGGCGCTCGCCGATCAGGTGGACCCGGACGCGTGGCGCGCGGTCGCTCGGATGGCTGCGGGCGGCATCGCGTCCCCCGTGACGAGCAGTATGGGCCGGCTGTTCGATGCCGTCGCGGCGCTGTGCGGGCTGCGAGCCAGGATCAACTACGAGGGGCAGGCGGCGATCGAGCTCGAGGCGGCCTGCGATCCGCACGAGGCTGGGCTCTATCCAATCGCCCTGACGGAGGCCGAGGACGGCCGGCTCCTGATTGACCCGCGCGAGACGGTGCGCGCGGTGCGCGCTGAGGTGGCGGCAGGTCGCTCGGCTTCGGTGATCGCGGCCCGGTTCCACAACACGATCGCCGGGGTCACTGTCAGGGCCTGCTGCCGGGCTGCCGCCTCCGGCGGGGTCGAGGTTGTCGTGCTCTCGGGTGGCGTGTTCCAGAACCGGCGGCTGCTCGAGGCCGTGTTCGACGGCCTGAAGGCCGCGGGGTTGCGCGCGCTCGTGCCCGAGCGCTTGCCGCTGGGCGACGGCGGGATCTCCTACGGGCAGGCCGCGGTGGCCGCGCGACGGATCGCCGGGAGCCCCGGGTGAGTCGGGGCGCTCAGTCCGGGCGGGCGCGCAGGCGTCGGCTGGGGCCGCCCCGCGCGTCCCCGGGGAGCAGCACGTCGTCGGGCAGGTCACGGTGATGAGCGACGCATCGCCCCCGGGGGGCGAGGCGAACGACGCCCTGCTCACCCAGCTGGTGTACACCCGGGGGGCCAATCGCCCGTTCGGCGAGCTGACCCTCGAGGAGGTGCGTGAGCGGGCCGACGAGCTGCGCGCCGCGACCGGCTGGGGCCCGACCGCGCGCGTCGCACCCGTCGCGCGTGCCTGGCGCGAGCTGACGATCACGATGGAGCGCGACGGCGCTGCATCGGTCGCGGCGCTCAGCCAGGAGGCTCTGGCCGCGCTCGGACCGAAGCTGTGGGTGCTGCTGCCGGGGTGAGGATTCCCCCCGAGCGGTCGGTCAGGCGCCGCCCGCGACCTGGCACGCGGCGCACGTCCCCACGATCGGAAAGTGCGTGAAGCGAGCCCGGTGGCCAAAACGCTCGCGGATCTGCTCCCGCACCGGGTCGAGCTGTTCGGGCTCGAGCGCCTGGGCGCTCCCGCAGCGCTCGCAGTACAGGTACTCGCGCTCGCCCTCGCCGACCAGCAGATAGAGCCCCGGACCGTGGCCGAGGTGCACGTGTCGGACGATGCCGTTGCGCTCGAGCGCCTCGAGGTTGCGGTAAACAGAGGTCAGCTCAATCTTCAGCCGCTCCGCGATCCATTCGGCGGATACCGGTCGCTCGGCGGCGAACAGCGCCTCGAGTGCCAGCCGGCGCGCGGTCGAGAGGCGCATGCCGCGTTCACGCAATGCAGCCACCGCCTCGTCGAAGCTGCGGAACGCCAGCCGGTTGGCCTGCGGTGCGAGTGTCACGGACTCACGCCTTCTCGACGATGTGCGCCCCCCAGCGCTCTTCGATCCTGCCGAACCGCCAGATCGCCAGCGCGATCGCCCAGGTGGCCACGAACATGCCCACGATGATGAGGCCGAGCGTGTTGATGTTGATCTTCTCGAGCCAGCTCCAGAACGATCCCTGGGCATTCAGCTTCTGCGCGATCAAGCCGCTCAGCTCGATCGTTCCGATCACCAGCGCCACCGCCACCGACAACCCCGTCACGGCGATGTTGTAGAAGACCTTGCGCACCGGCCGGGAGAACGCCCAGCCGTAGGCGAAGTTCATGAACGAGCCATCGAGCGTGTCCAGCAGCGACATGCCGGCGGCGAACAGGATCGGCAGACACAGGATCGCGTAGAACGGCAGGCCTGCCCCAGCTGCGCCGGCGGCCAGGAACAGCAGCGCGACCTCGGTGGCGGTGTCGAAGCCCAGGCCGAAAAGCACGCCCACCGGGTACATCTGCCATGGCCTGGTGACCGCACGGCTAAAACGGCCGAAGACGCGACCCATCAGGCCGCGGGCCTGGAGCCTCGCCTCCAGCTCGGCCTCGGAGTACTGGCCCGAGCGCATTTCCCGAAACACCTTGAGGATCCCCAGCAGGATGACCACGTTCAGCCCTGCGATCACGTACAGGAAGGAGCCGGAGACGCCGGTGCCGATCCAGTTGGTCACGTTGTGCAGCGTCGAGGAATCGTTGCGTACCTGGCCGTTGAGCGCCTTGATCCCGATCGCGAACAGGAACGCGAGCGCGAACACGATCGTCGAGTGACCCAGCGAGAAGAAGAACCCCACGCTCATTGGGCGTTTGCCCTCGGCCATCAGCTTGCGCGTTGTGTTGTCGATCGCCGATATGTGATCGGCGTCGAACGCGTGGCGCATCCCCAGCGTATAGGCGGTCAGACCGACGCCGACCGTGAACGTCCCGGACGCGCCCAGGCCGTAGTGGTGCGGCGCCACCAGCGCGATCAGCACGAACAGGCCTACGCCGTGCAGAGCGAGCACAACCGCCGCCATACCCAGGAGCGTGCGCCGCTCGCCGCGGCTCAACCCATGAATGAAACCGATCACGGCGGGCAGGAACTTAGTACCGGCGAATGGCTACTGCAAACGATTCACGATTGGTATGTGATCGTGATTACAGTCAGCGCAGCTCGATCTGCAGCCGGGTGGCAGGCGGCGGTTGGTTCGAGCGCAGCGTGCCCATCCGGAGCCCGCTAATCGCTCTTGGTCGGTCGCTAGGGCTTGCTGATGTTGTGGACCGGGAACTCCTTGATGTCGGGCGGACTTGCGAAGGCCCGGTCGCCGAGCTCCTCGGCCGCCGGTCCAAAGCCTGACTCGACGAACCGGTCGAACGCCTCGCGCGACTCCCAGAAGTCGATCACGCCCCAGCCGCCGTCGATCGGACCTGCCGAGTGGAAGATCAGGCCTGCCGGCGGGTTCTCATCGATGCGCATGTGCGAGTGGATTGCCTCGTACTGCTCCTGCGTGCCGCCGTCGAATTTGATCCGTAAGCCAACTGCCATCACGCCTCCTTTAGCACCAGCAGCGTTTCGGGGCGGACGCCATCGTGCTTCATCGCGTCGGCCGCCTCTTCGGTCTGCATGAACTCCTGAAACGCGTCAAAGTCGGGAATCTCCACGATCAGCCCGACCCGGTTTGACCCCTCAGGGTCTCGGAACGTGCGAGTGGTTACTCCGAGCGGTCCGAAGACCTCCTCCCGCTTCGGGGAGCTCTGCCAATGGTCGACGTCGTCGACCTCGTGAAACGCCAGGTAGGTAGCCATCGCTCTCGCCTTTCTCAGTGCAAGCTGTGGACGTGATCTTGGGCGTACGCAACCCTAACCGGCTTGCTTCTCGTGGCGCAACGGGATCTGGCGCATCGGTCCGCCTGCTGACGTCCATCGCCGCGAGCCGATCGCGATCGGGTATCGCTCCACCGTTCCACGATGCAAGGGCGGAGTGAACGGACCACCGGCGGCGAGCCTCGGCGGCGACGGCTCGTGACCGATGCGCTGCCCCCGGGGACCGGGACGGTCGTGATGGGCACCGGGATCGTCTCGGTCGGGGCTGGCGCTCGACGGTCAGCACACGATCTCGGACGCGTTGCTGGTGCTCGCGGCGAGCACCTGGATCGCGTGGGCGCTGGCGTTCGCGGCGATGGTGCGTTGCGGACTGAGCTGGCTGACCGACACGGCGACCGGCCAGCGGCCGACTCACGCATCAGTTGTTTCTGATATCAACCAGAGTCGATATGTCCGTCGCGCCGGCGCTCGAAGGCCCGTTCCGCCTCCCGGCCTCGCCCGAGGCGAGCGACCTGGTGGCGAAGTACTTCCGCGGGCTGGGCGACCCGCTGC
>JAFAZB010000229.1 GCA_019240015.1 Solirubrobacterales bacterium | reverse complement strand
ACGCCGATGCTGGAGCGCGCCCTCGAGGACCCGGTCGGGGCGGGGCCGCTGCTGGCGGGCGGGGTGCTCGAGCCGGGCGAGATCGCCGACGTAGCGGTGGCCGGGATCCGGGAGGAGCGGTTCCTGATCTTGCCGCACCCCGAAGTCGCGAAGCACATGGCGCTCAAGGGCGCCCAGACCGACCGTTGGCTGGCGGGCATGCGCCGCCTGGTCAGGGAAGGTCGCAGCGCTGCGCAGCGGGTTCAGCGCGAGGACGAGTAGCTGGCTCGCGGCTCCTCGGTGCGCCGTGCGAGCAGCCGCGCAACGGCCGCCGCGACGGCCGGCGGGTCGATCGGCTTGCGGAAGTACCCCTCGCAGCCGGCATCCAGCGCCCGCTGTTCGTCGTGCGGGGTGATTCCGGCGGTGCAGGCCAGGATCGCGCACTGCGAGGTGCGGGGATCCGACTTCAGCGAGCGCGCGAGCGCGAGGCCGTCCCCGTCAGGGAGCTCGAGGTCGACCAGGATCACCCCGGGCCGAGATCGCGCGATCTCCGCCTTGGCGGCCCGCACCGACGCGGCCTCGACCATGGCCATGCCCTCGATCTCGAGCACCCGCCGCAGCAGCTTGCGGCTCAATACATGGTCATCGACCACCAACACCGGGCCGCTGCTGCGCATCTAGCTCGCCGCGGCGCCGCTCATCGCGGGCAGCCGGCGCGGTCGATCGAGGTCGGGCTCGTGAGCGGGGGCGACCGGGATGCGCGCGAAGAACACGCTGCCGGCCCCGGGCACGCCGCGGACCCCGACCGCGCCGCCCTGCGCCTCCACGATCAGCTTCGTGACCGCCAGGCCGAGTCCGCTGCCTGACCGGGGCCGATCGTCGAGCTGCACGAACTCCTCGAACACCCTCGCTCGATCGCGCGGCTGAACTCCGGGCCCGTCGTCCGCCACCTCGAGCACCAGCTCTCCCCGCTCGATCCGCAGCGACGCTCGAACCGTCGAACCCCGAGGCGCGAACCTGATCGCGTTCGAGAGGTAGTTCAGCAGCACCTGGCGCAGCCGCCGCGGGTCGAGCAGCACCGGAGCGATCGCCGGGGCGTCCGCCAGCAGCTCTAGCTCGTGCTCTTCCGCCAGTGGGCGGACCGACTCGACGCATTCGACTACGACTGCCGCGGGATCGATCCGCAGGGGTGTAAGCGTCACCCGCTCAGCCTCGATCTGGGCCAGGTCGAGCAAATCATCGACCAGCTCCGCCAGGTGGTCTGCGCTCAGGGCGATCATCTCCAGGCACTCGCGCTGGTCGCCGGAGATTGGCCCCACGCGACCATCTCGCAGCAGCTTCGCGAACCCGATCACGGAGTTCAGCGGCGTGCGCAACTCATGCGAGAGTGCCGCGATGAATCGGCTCTTGGCGGCGCTGGCTCGCTCTAGCTCGGCGATGCGCCGCTCGAGCTCGCGCGCCGACCGTTTCGATCGCACTGGCATCGCGACCATCGGAGCACATCCGTGCTGCTGCATCCGGTGCGCTGGAGGATTTGTGGAGACTCCGCCCCAACTACGCACACCCCGCTGCGTAGTTTTCCGCAGCCTGCGGTCAGCGGGGATGCCCCTGGGGAGGGCGGGCGTCCCTCCGCGCCGCGCGCTCGAGCGCCTGCCGCGTGGGGGGCCAGATCGACTCCAGCTGCTCAAACGCGGCGGACGCCGCATCCGCCTGCCCGCTGCGTGCAGCCTGCTCGAGCCGCTCGAGTGCCGCGAGCAGGGGCGGCGCACCGAGCATCAAGGCGTCGTTGCGCGCGGCGTGGGCGGCTCGCGCGACGCCCTCCAGGTCGCCCTCGGCGATCGCAGCCTTGATCCCGAGCACGGCCGCCGCGGTGTCGCCCACGAGCCGATCGACGAGCTCGGGCAGGTCGAGCGCGAGCGTCCGCTGAAGCTCGCGCAGCCGGCGCAGGTCGGGTGAGGGATCCATCGGGCTCAAGGGTGCAAGAAGTGGTGAACATGTCGCATCAGGCGGCCAAAGCGACCGCGCCCACCCGTCAGCCCCGTCACCCCGAGCAGCACGACGAAGGCGCCCGCGAGCAACGCGAGGAGGGCCAGCAGCCTCGGCCAATGCCGCTGCAGAAACTGCCTCCCGACCGCGAGCGGTCGCTGCGCGTTGGCCCCTGCGAGCACCAGCGTGGCGAGGATGCCCAGCAGCGGCAGGACGAAGCACAGGTTGAACAGCACGAGCAAACCCACCTGTCGCGCCGGGTCCAGGTCGGCACCGACGATCGCCGCGATCGCGGCGAAGTAGGGGAACGCGGTCGGCAGCTCCACCGCCGTGATCGTCGCCCCGAGGATCGCACTCGACTTGCGCTCGGCGCTCACCTCCGGCAGCGGGCGCGAGGAGAGGCGGTCGCGATGGCGCCACAACAGTGGCGCCGCCGCGAGCATCGCGACGCCCGCAACGACCTCTGTGACCTGCCCGAATCGGTGGCCGACGTGTGGCAGCAGCGAGAGGATCAGCTGCCCTGGCCCGAGCGAGATCACGATCCCGCCGAGCAACGAGACCGTAAACACCGCGACCGTGAATTCGGCGACCCGGATTCGCCCCCGCCGCTCGGTCGCCAGGTAGAGCGCGGGGGCGATCGTCGACGGATTGAGTGAGTCCGCGAGCCCGATCGCGATCACGGTGCCGATCAGCCGCAGCATGCGGTTAGTTTTCCCGTTCGAGCGCCAAGGATGCGGCCCGCCGGGTATTGGCCCGCGGGGGCGCCGGCCACCCCGTGTCGAGGCTCAGGGGTGCAGGTGCAACAGACGGTGGATGCGGCGGGCGACACGACCGAGGTGCCCGTGACCGCGGCCGGTCAGCCCGGTGACGCCGAGGAGCGTCACGAACAGGCCCGCCAGCAGCGCCACGCCGGCGAGCAACGCCGGCCAGTGCGCCTGCAGCCAATTGCGCCCGGCGGTCAGGATCCGCTCCGCGTGGGAGCCGGCGAGCGTGAGCGTGCCGAGAATCGTCACCAGCGGCAACACGAAGCAGGCGTTGAACACCACCAGCAGCACGATCTGGCGGGCCGTGCCCAGGCCGGAGCCGACGATCGCCGCGATCGCGGCGAAGTAGGGGAACGCGGTCGGTAGCTCGACGGCGGTGATCGTCGCGCCGAGGATCGCGCTCGACTTGCCCTTGGGGTCGACGTCCGGCATCTCGCGATCCGACAGCCAGCCACGGTACCCCCACAGAAACGCGGCGCCCACCAGCATCACCACGCCCGCCGCGGTCTCGAGGATGAAGCGAAGGCGCGGCCGAGGATGGGGGATCAACGAGAACAGCAGGTGCCCCGGCCCCAGCGCGATGATCGCGCCGCCCAGCAGGTAGACGGCGAACACGGCGATCGTGAACTCGGCCAGCTTACGGCGCGGCCGCTCGCCCGAGGCCAGGTATAGCGCCGGGGCGATCGTGGTCGGGTTCAGCGAATCGGCGATGCCGATCGAGACGACGAGACCGATCAGACGCAGCACGCGGTGATTGTTTCGCCTGCGGGGGGCGAGCGCGACCTCGAGCCCGGGAGGCCCGACAGCGCGTTAGGCGAAGTGCAGCTCCTCGCCCTCGTCGTCGAGCACCGCGCGCTCGCAGGTCGGGCACCACCACCTGGCCTCCATCGGGGTCCCGCACACGGCGTGCCTGGGCGCGGTCCCTTCCGCATGTCGCGCGCCCCAGCCCGCGAGCAGCCTGAGCGCACCCGCCAGCTCACGTCCCGAGGCGCTCAGCTCGTAGACGAACCTCGGCGGACGATCGGAGTAGGGACGCGCCACCAGCAGCGCGTTGCGCTCCAGCTGACGTAGTCGCTGGGTGAGCACGTTGGGCGCGATCCCGGCGACCTCTTGCTGGAGCTCGCCGAACCGCAGCGGGCGCTCGAGCAAGGCCGCTACGACCAGCAACGTCCAGCGGTCGCCTACCGCCGCCAGCGCCCCAGCGAGCGCTGAGCCCTCGGCGGGGTCGTCACGAGCGTCGGCCATCGGCGCCGGAATCGTATGCGCATCCATCGGCTGCTACGATAGCGACTTGCAAATAGCAAGTAACATGCGTGTAGCGAAAGACCATTTGCTTGTAGCGAGCGACCATGTTGATAGAGGGAGACGAGCGATGACGCTGCTTTCAGAGCTGGAGAACTCGATCAGGGAGACGGCCGACCGGGCCGGGCCCGCGGTCGTTGGACTAGGACGGGGGTGGGGACTGGGGTCCGGCGTCGTGTTCGCGCCCGATCGGGTGCTGACCAACGCCCACAATCTCCGGCAAGACGAAGTCACGGTGACCTTCGCCGAGGGCCGGCGCGTGAACGGACACGTGGCCGGCTCCGACCCGGACCT
This sequence comes from Solirubrobacterales bacterium, assembly GCA_019240015.1. Lineage (GTDB taxonomy): Bacteria > Actinomycetota > Thermoleophilia > Solirubrobacterales > Solirubrobacteraceae > Palsa-465. Next base: position 2,969 of record JAFAZB010000229.1, on the reverse strand, counting down.
CGACCTCGCGGTGCTGGAGGCGCAAACCGACGGCGTGGAGCCTCTGCCGTGGCGCCCGGCGGAGACCGAGGCGACGATCGGCCAGGCGATCCTGGCGCTGGCAAACCCCGGCGGGCGCGGCCTGCGAGTCACGCCTGGATTCGTGTCCTCGACCGCGCGCAGCTTCCGCGGCCCTCGAGGGCGGCGGATCGCGGGCGCGATCGAGCACACGGCGCCGCTGCCGCGCGGTTCTTCGGGCGGACCCTTGGTGGACCTCGACGGCCGCCTGCTCGGCATCAACTCGGTGCGGGTCGACGGCGGCCTGATCCTGGCGATCCCGGCCGACGAGAGCCTCGAGCAGCGGGTCCAGGCGCTGGCGCGCGGCGAGGCCCCCCAGCGCAGACGGCTGGGCGTCGCGATCGCCCCGCCGAGGGTCGCGCGGCGGCTGCGGCGGGCAGTCGGGCTGCCCGAGCGCGAGGGGGTGCTGGTCCGTGGCGTGGAGCAGGACAGCGCCGCCGAGCGGGCCGGGCTCGAGCGGGGCGATCTGCTGGTGGCGGCCGGCGGCCGGGAGCTGTCGGGCGTCGACGTGCTCTACGAGGCGCTCGACGCGGCTCGCGAGGGGGGCCGGCTCGAGCTGGTGGTGGTCCGTGGGTCCGAGGAGCGCACGGTCACGGTCGACCTCTGAGCCGGCCGGCGCGATGAGCACGATCCTCGAGCACGAGTCGGATTTCGGCGAGCGCGGCCGGGAGCACGAAGCCCTCGACGCGTACTCCCGCGTGGTGGTGGACGTCGCGGAGCGCCTGGCGCCCTCGGTGGCCAACCTCCGGGTGATGCGGCGCGGCCGCATGGGCCAGTTGCCGGCTGGGGCGGGGAGCGCGGTCGCGCTGACGCCGGACGGCTTTCTGCTCACCTCGGCGCACGTGGTCGCCGGGCCCGGGCGCGCCGGGCGGGCGACATTCGTCGACGGGCGCGAGCTCAGCTTCCGGGTGGTCGGCATCGACCGCCTCTCGGACCTCGCCGTGCTACGGGTCGACGGTGGCGATTTGTCGCCCGCGAGGCTCGGTGAAGCCGAGCGGCTGCGCGTCGGCCAGCTGGTGGTCGCGATCGGCAACCCGCATGGCTTCGCGGGGTCGGTCACCGCCGGCGTGGTCTCGGCGCTAGGTCGTTCGCTGCCAGCGCGCGCGGGCCGGACGGTGCGCTACATCGACAACGTGATCCAGACCGACGCGGCGCTCAACCCGGGCAACTCCGGCGGCGCGCTGGTCGACAGCGCCGCCCGCGTGGTGGGCATCAACACCGCGGTCGCCGGCGTGGGATTGGGTCTTGCGGTGCCGATCAACGGGCCGACCCGCCGGATCGTCGGCGCGCTGATGCGCGACGGGCGAGTCCGCCGGGCATATATCGGGATCGCCGGCGGTCCCCGGCCGCTCCCCCCGCACGGTCGCGCGAAGCTGGGCCGCGCGTCGGGGGTTGAGATCGTCGAGGTGGCCCCGGACAGTCCGGCCCAGCGCGCCGGCCTGCGGGCCGAGGACCTGGTGGTGGCCCTGGGGGGCGAGACGATCGAGGCCGTGGACGACGTCCAACGGCTGATGACCAGCGAGACGATCGGGCGGCAGCTGCCGGTCAGCGTGCTCCGCGGCGAGCGCCTGCTCGAGCTGGAGCTGCGCCCGGTAGAGCTGAGCGAATGAGCCCCAGGGCGCTACACTGGCTCGCGGCGCCGGGTGGCGTGTGTTCTCACGCCCGTGGCTCGGCAGCCGGCTCGTTGATCATCACCCGACCCTAATCGCCTCATGGCCCGTGGAGACGTCCGGATCGCCGCGACTCTCGCCTGCGAAGAGTGCAAGCGCCGGAACTATCAAACGAATAAGAGCAAGCGCAACAACCCCGAGCGACTGCAGCTGCGCAAATACTGCCGCTGGTGCAGGAGGCACACCGCGCACCGCGAGACGCGCTGAGGCACTGACGGGAGCACCCGCTTGGCCCGCAACCGCAAACGCGCCAAGGCGCGCACCCGCCGCCCGCCGGGAGCAGCCGGATCGCGACCCGGGCTGGCCACGGCTCGGGCCGAGAGCGTCGACGAGGCGCCCGATGCGCTCGACCACGCCACCCCCGACGTGGAGCTCGCCGAGGCCCAGCTGGCGCTCGGCCGCCCCGAGCTGATCGACGAATCGGTGGAGGAGCCGGAGGAGAACGGGATGATCCAGTTCGCCTCCGAGCTCGAGGAGGAGGACGAGGATGAAGAGCAAGCAGACGGCGAGCGCCCGTTCGATGGCGAACGCGCGAGCGCAGTGCGGCAGGAGCTCACCGCGCCGGGCGATCTGGCCCCCGCGCGTCGGGTCCGGCCGGGCAACCGGCTGATCGACTTCCTACAGGGAAGCTGGCGCGAGCTTCAGCGGGTACAGTGGCCGGATCGCCGGCAGGTGATGCAGGCCACGGGGGTCGTGATCGGGTTTGTGATCGTCGCCGGCGTGTTCCTGGGCGTGGCCGACCTGCTCGCCACCAAGCTCGTCAACCTGATCCTGAAGTAGCGCCTTAGTCTCGGAGAGAGAATGTTCCGCTGGTACGTCGTCAACACCTACTCGGGCCACGAGAACAAGGTCAAGGCCAACCTCGAGCACCGCATCGAGTCGATGGGGCAGCGGCAGCGCTTCCGGCGCGTCGTCGTCCCCACCGAGCAGGTGATCGAGACGAAGGACGGGCAGAAGGTGCAGGCCGAGAAGCGCGTCCTGCCGGGCTACGTGCTCGTGAACATGGATCTGAACGACGAGGCCTGGACGGTCGTCAAGAACACGCCGGGCGTGACCGGGTTCGTCGGCTCGAAGCCGCAGCCCCTCTCGCAGGCGGAGGTCGACCGCATCCTGAAGACGGGCCAGACGGCAGGCGGCGAGCGCGCGCGCACGACGATCGAGTACTCGCTCGGCGAGTCGGTCAAGGTGACGAGCGGCCCGCTCTCGGACTTCGACGGCGAGATCGTCGACGTCAACCCCGAT
>JAFAZB010000161.1 GCA_019240015.1 Solirubrobacterales bacterium | reverse complement strand
CGCACCCGACCAGGTCGCGGGCGACCTCCAGCACCGGACGTTCGTAGAAGCCTCGCCTCACCGGGGGGTGGCTGGCGCCCCGGCCTCGCCCGCCCCAGAGGAACCCGGCCCCCTCTCGCCCTCCAAGGCCCCCGCCAACTCCTCGCGCGCCTGCGCCAGCTGCTCGGTGACCCGCGCCAGCGCCGTGCCGCCCTGCGAGCGCTTTGCCTCGAGGGGGGCGCGGTCGGCGCGCGCCGCGTAGGCCTCGTGGTCGAGCAGCGGGGACTGCTCGGCGAGCTCCTCGGGGCGCAGGGCGGAGATCGGCGTGCCTCGCTCGAGCGCGTGGCGGACCAGCGAGCCGACCACGCCGTGGGCCTCGCGGAACGGGACGCCGCGGCGGACCAGCAGATCGGCCAGGTCGGTGGCCGCCAGCAGCTCGTCGTCGGCGGCGGCCAGCAGGCGCTCGCGGTTGAAGCTGATGCCGGCGAGCATCCCGCGGGCCGCGGCGAGTGAGGACTCGAGCGTGTCGGCCGCGTCGAACAGATGCTCCTTGTCCTCCTGGAGATCCTTGTTGTAGGTCAGCGGCAGGCCGTGGAGCACGCCGTGCATCGCGACCAGGTGGCCGGCGATCCGGGGGGCCTTGGCGCGCAGCAGCTCGGCGGCGTCGGGGTTCTTTTTCTGGGGCATCAGCGACGAGCCCGAGGCCCAGGCGTCGGCGAGCTCGCAGAAGCCGAACTCCTCGCTGGACCACAGCACAAGCTCGGCTCCGAGGCGCGAGAGGTGGGTCGCGCAGGTCGCGGCCGCGGCGAGGTAGTCGAGCACGAAGTCGCGGTTGGAGACGGCGTCGATCGAGTTCGGCGCCGGCGCCAGGAACCCGAGCTGCGCCGCGAGCGACTCACGGTCGGTGTCGAAGTTCACCCCCGCCAGCGCGCCCGCACCCAGCGGCAGCGCCGCGGTCGCGCCGGCCACCGACCGGAAGCGCTCCCGGTCGCGAAACAGCATCCACACGTAGGCCAGCAGGTGGTGCGAGAGGTACACGGGCTGGGCGCGCTGGAGGTGCGTATAGCCTGGCATCGGCCAGTCGAGGTGGGCCTCGGCCAGCTCCACCAGCGTCTGCGCCAGCGCTTCGGTTCGTGCTCCGGCCTCGTACGCGTGGGCGCGCACGAACATCGCCAGGTCGGTGGCGACCTGGTCGTTGCGGGAGCGGGCGGTCTGAAGCTTGCCCCCGACCGCGCCGACGAGCTCCGTCACCCGGCGCTCGATCGCCATGTGGATGTCCTCATCGCCGTCGAGGAAGCTGAACGAGCCGTCGCTCAGCTCCTGCTGGACCTGGTCGAGACCGCGGCGCAGCTGATCGCCGTCGGGCTCGCTGATGATCCCCTGGGCAGCCAGCATCGCCACGTGGGCCCGCGACTGTTCGACGTCGTAGGGGCCCAGCCGCCAGTCGAAGCCGATCGAATCGTTCAGCTTGCGGAACTCGGCGTCGGGGGGCTCGAGGAAACGGGGCACGGGCCGCGAGTCTACGTCCGCGCCGGCTCCAGCACCTCGCGCACCGCGCTCGCGACCTGTTCGACCTGCCCGTCGCTCATCTGGGGGAAGAACGGCAGCGCGATCGAGCGCGCCGCGACGTCCTCGCACACCGGGAACTCGCCCTCCCGGTGGCCGAACCGCTCGCGGTAGTAGCTCATCAGGTGGACCGCCGGGAAGTAGGGCTTGCTGGGGATACCGCGCGCCGCGAGCGACCGAATTGCCTCGTCGCGCTGCACGCCGCGCGGAAGCTGAACCACGAACACGAACCATCCGCGCCGGCGGCCGCCGGCGTCCGGGCAGGGCAGCTCGAGCTCCTCGATCGCCCCCAGCGCCTCCCGGTAGCGCGCCGCCACCCGGGCGCGTGCGGCCAGCAGCTCGTCGAGTCGCTCCAGCTGGGCCAGCCCCAGGGCGCAGGCGATGTCCGACAGGCGATAGTTGAAGCCGAGCCGGTCGTGGTCGAGCCAATCCATGTCCGGCGCCCGGCCCTGGTTGCGCTCGGAGTCGATTCGCTCCTTGAGCGCGGGCTCGGCGACGCACACCATCCCCCCCTCGCCGGTCGTGAGCTGCTTGTTCGGATAGAACCCGAACACGGCTGGGTGACCGCGCCCGCCGACCGGGATCCCCTCGGGGTCGACGGCGCCGAGCGCCTCGCAGGCGTCCTCGACGATCGGCAGCGC
>JAFAZB010000084.1 GCA_019240015.1 Solirubrobacterales bacterium | reverse complement strand
TGTTCGACGACGTGGAGCTCGAGGTCGCGCTCGAGACGATCGCCGGGACCGGTTACTACAACGCCGGCCAGGACTGCACCGCGGCGACCCGAGTGCTGGCCGGCTCAGCCGTCCACGACGCGTTCGTCTCCGGCCTCGTAGAGCAGGCGCAGGGCCTCGTGATCGGCGACACCAGCTCGCCTGAGACGACCCTTGGACCGCTCAACTCGGCGCGCCAGCGCGAGCGAGTCGAGGGCTTCCTGGAGCGCCGCCCGGAGCACGCTGAGCTGGCGACCGGGGGCCAGGAGCCCGACCGGCCGGGATTCTTCCTCGAGCCGACCGTCGTGGCAGGCCTGCGCCAGGACGACGAGATGATCCAGCGTGAGATCTTCGGCCCGGTGATCACCGTGCAGCAGTTCTCCGATGAGGCCGAGGCGATCGCCTGGGCGAACGGAACCCCCTACGGGCTGGCCTCCTCGGTGTGGACCCGCGACGTGGCCCGCGCGATGCGGGTCGCGAACGCCCTGCGGTTCGGGTGCGTGTGGATCAACGACCACATCCCGCTGGCCTCGGAGATGCCCCACGGCGGCTTCAAGCAGTCGGGTTACGGCAAGGATCTGAGCATGTACGCGCTCGAGGACTACACCGAGGTCAAGCACGTGATGGTGTCCTTGGCGTAGTTCGGCTGGAGCACCCGTTAGAGTCCCGGCAGGGTTTACGTGGAAGCTTCCGCTCTCCCAGCCTCAGTCGGACTGGCGCGGACTCGGATCTCGATCGGCGCATCGCTGCTGCGCCTGCGCAGCGACGAGCAGCTGGTATCGCTGTTCCGCGCCGGCAACGACGAGGCCTTCAGGGTCATTCACGACCGCTATCGGGCGCGGCTGTTCGCCTACGCCCGGCAGATGCTGGGCGGATCGCGGCAGGACGCCGAGGACGCGCTCCAGGACATCTTGGTGCGCGCCTACGCCGGGTTGCGGGCCAACGATCGCCAGCTGGCGCTGCGGGCCTGGTTGTACCGCGTGGCGCACAACCGCTGCGTCGACGAGCTGCGACGTCCCGCCCCTCCGCTCCCCGAGACGATGGAGTGCGTGCGTCCGCCGGTGCAGGATCCCAGCGCCAAGTTCGAGCAGCGCGAGGCGCTGAGGCGCCTGATCGCAGACGTCCAGCGGCTCCCCGAGCAGCAGCGCTCGGCGCTGTTGATGCGCGAGCTCGCGGGCATGGCCTACGCCGACATGGCCGGCGCGCTGGGCGTCACGGTACCCGCGGTCAAGTCGCTGCTGGTACGCGCGCGGGTCGGCCTCGCGCAGGCGGTGGAGGCGCGGGACACCGCCTGCTCGGAGATCCGCGAGGAGTTGATCCTGGCCCACGACCGGGGGGTCCGTCCCAGCGGTATGGCCCGGCGTCACATCCGCGATTGCCCGGGATGCCGCGAGTTCCGCGCCGAGGTGCGCGGGGTCACCCGCCAGTTCGCGGCTTTGGCCCCGGCGGGTCTGGGGCCGGTCGGGCTGCTCGCCAAGCTGCTCGGGCTGGGCGGTGGCGCCGGCGGCGGTGCGGCTGCCGGCGGGGCCGCCGGGACCACCGGCGCGGCTGCCTCGGCCGGCGCGCTGGCCGGCGGGGCGGGGCACGTGGTCACGCTGCTCGCCGCGGCGGTGGTGACGGCGGGAGGCGCGGTCGAGCTCCAGAGCACGATCAGCGCCCCGGCACCGCGCCACGCCCATCATGCGCTCGCCCGCGCGAGGAAGCCCGCCGTCGCGCATGCCGCGCTGAGCACCACGGGCGCCGGCGGAACGGCCGGGCTCACCGGCGACTCGGCCCTCCAGGGCCGTCCCTCGCCGGTTCAGTCCTCCACCGGGTCGACCGCTGCCAAGCCTGCCGCCGGCTCGGACAATTCGGCGCCGGCCGCGGTGACCGCGCTGGGCTCGAACCCGCCGGCGTCATCGCAAAGCAGCGGGGGCGCGGCCAGCGATCCGTTCGGCTCGGGCGCAGTCCCGGGCAGCTCCGGCTCCCAGGACCTTCCCGGCTCACTCGGTTCCCTACCCCCGGGCGCCGGCCTCGGCACCGACGGCAGCTTGGCGCCGCCCGATGGGTCGAGCTCGAGCACGTCGCTCAGCAGCCCCAGCGCAACGGGTGGCAGCGCCGCGGGCGCGGCGAGTGGCGCCGGGCCGCAGTCGAGCCCGGGCGGCGCGGCCCACGCGGGCACCGGAGGCTCGGGGAGCGGATCGGCGGCCAGCTACTCGGGCCCTGGGAGTTCGGGCTCGAGCGCCGGGAGCAGCGGTAACTAGCGTCGTCGAGCGCTACCTCGAGCAGCTGGATCACGAGCAGGTGCTCCTGCGGCGGGGGAGCCGCTCGGGTCTCTACACGGTCATCGCGGTCCACTCCACGGTTCGCGGCCCGGCGCTCGGAGGCTGCCGGATGTGGGCCTACGGCGACTCCCGGGCCGCCGTCCGGGACGCCCTGCGGCTGTCGCGGGCGATGACCTACAAGGCCGCCGTGGCGGACCTCGCGCTGGGAGGCGGCAAGGGAGTGATCATGACCCGGCCGGGCGAGCCGCTGAGCGCCCGCGGCCGTGAAGCGGTGCTGCTCGACTTCGCCGATGCCGTGCAGGCGCTCGGCGGCAGCTACATCACGGCGGAAGACGTCGGCACCTCGAGCCGGGACATGAGCGTGATCTCGCAGCGGACTCGGCACGTGGCGGGGCTGGCGAGGGGGCGCGGCGGATCGGGTGACCCCAGCCCGTTCACGGCGCTCGGCGTGGAGGTCGCGATCCGCGCGTGCTGTGAGCGGGCGTTCTCCTCGGACTCGCTGCGGGATCGCAGCATCTGCGTGGTCGGGCTGGGGCACGTCGGCTCGCGGGTCGCGAAGCGCTGCGCCCGCGCCGGCGCACAGCTGCTGGTGGCCGACGTCGATCGCCGCAAGCGCGCCACCGCGGAGCGCCTCGGGGCTCGGTGGGTGAGCAGCGACGAGGCGCTGAGCGCCGAGGTCGACGTGCTGGTGCCGTGTGCCCTGGGGGGGTTCCTCGACCACCTGACGGTCCCCCGCCTGCGCTGCCGGGTAGTGGCGGGCGCCGCGAACAACCAGCTGGCCGACGACGCGATCGCCGACCTGCTGGCCGAACGCGGGGTGCTGTGGGCGCCCGACTTCGTCGTCAACGCGGGCGGACTGATCAACATCGCCGAGGAGCTCGAGGCGTACAACCCAGCGCTCGCACGGCGACGCGTACGCGGGATCGGCGAGACCTTGCGTCAGATACTCGATCGCGCCGAGGCGGCCGCGATCACGCCGCTGGCCGCGGCGATGGAGCTGGCGCGTCGGCGCTTGCAGCGCTGAGACGGGCGCTAGGGCCGCTCGACCCCCTCCGGCAGGCGGCCTTCGTCGGCGAGCTTGTCGAGGTGCGCGGCGAGCGTCGCGGCGGCCGCCGGCCTGAGGGCGGCGGGGGCATCTGACCAGGCCGCGTCCAGCATCTCCGCCACCGTCCTGTGTCCGGCGGACAGCGCGGACACGAGCCGCTGCTCGCGCTCGAGCCGGTGCGCGACGTACTGATCGAGCTTCGCCTGAGGATCGTCGATCACCGGGCCGTGCCCGGGACACAGGATCGCGAGCTTGCGACGCCGGAGGCTGGCGAGCGCGTCCAGGTACGCGGCTAGCGCACCCGGGTCGGGCGCGATGAACACGCTGCCCTCGCCCAGCACTGCGTCGCCCGTGAATCCCGCCCGTCCGTGGACGTACGCGAGGTGGTCGGGCGAGTGGCCCGGGGTGCGCATCGCCGTGAGCGGGCCGAAGCGGCTGCCCTCCTCAAGCGCTACGTCGACCTCGCCGCGGGCGGCGGCGAGCGTCGCCGCGGGGAAGCGCTGCCGTAGCGGCGCCGTGGCCTGAGCATGATCGACGTGGTCGTGTGTCAACGCAATCCCGGCGAGGCCTCCACGGCGCTCGAGCTCGTCCGTCAGCGCCTCGAGGTGCGAGTCCAGCGCGGGGCCGGGATCGACGACCCAGGCGGGGCCCCTGCCAACGATCCACGTATTGGTGCCCTGGAGCGTGAGCCGCGACGGGTTGTCGGCGCGAATCCCGACCGTGTCGTATTCGGGGAGCTCGATCCGGTCCATCCCCACGGAATGTAAGCGGTCATCGCACCTTGAGCACTGCGCTATTCTTGCCCGCGATTCTTGCCCCAGGCAGGGGGCGTGTCCGAGTCTCATCGCTCTGGCCCTTCCGATCCGGGAGGGTGCCGTCATCTCTTCGTGGAGGGCATCGTGTTCAAGAGTCGCCGCTCACCCCTCCGGTGGGCGTTCCTCGCCGTCAGCGTCTGCGGGGTGCTGTGCTTCGCAAG